>NZ_DS989877.1:0-70197 GCF_000155555.1 Coleofasciculus chthonoplastes PCC 7420 | reverse complement strand
AATGAACAACAAAACCCGCCCTACCTCACCGATAAATGAACAACAAAATCCACCCTACCTCACCGATAAGTAAATAACAAAACCTGATCCACCTCACCAATAAATGAACAAAACAGTTCTACTGATTTACTAAAAATACAGGAGATTCGAGAACCTGGAAATACATTAGTGCTAAAACAACTAAAGTGTAAACCGTTGATGCCCCAAAACCAATGAGTAAATCTTTTTTAGGATTCCGCTGCTTTTGCTCAAAAAACATATCTGTCGCCCCTATTTGCATCATTAAAATCCCTATAATATTGGAGAGCCAGTAACCAACAGCGGTGAGCGGTAAAAACAGGTCAGGAAAAATCCAACTGAACAGATAGGCAAAAAGGTAGGCAATGGGCAAATTAAAAAATAAATCATTCCACCACGATAATGGGGAGAGCATATAGCCAATTCCCATTAAAAATCCACCTCTCAGTTTTTTCAGCATTGAATTTACCCAGTCTATCTATAGTTATTCCGTTATCATTGGGTAGGGCGGGTTTTGTTGTTTGGTTATCGATGAAGACATAATTGAGTTCCTAAACCCGCCCCTACAGATGAAATATCATGATTATAAACCAAAATACTATTTAGGCTGTTGTTGTTTCGTTATCATTGGGTAGGGCGGGTTTTGTTGTTTGGTTATCGGTGAAGACATAATTGAGTCCCTAAACCCGCCCCTACAGATGAAATATCATGATTATAAACCAAAAATACTATTTAGGTTTTTGTTCGTTATCATTGGGTAGGGCGGGTTTTGTTGTTTGGTTATCGATGAAGACATAATTGAGTTCCTAAACCCGCCCCTACAGATGAAATATCATGATTATAAACCAAAATACTATTTAGGCTGTTGTTGTTTCGTTATCATTGGGTAGGGCGGGTTTTGTTGTTTGGTTATCGGTGAAGACATAATTGAGTCCCTAAACCCGCCCCTACAGATGAAATATCATGATTATAAACCAAAAATACTATTTAGGTTTTTGTTCGTTATCAGTGGGTAGGGCGGGTTTGGTTGTTTAGTTATTGGTGAATACATAATTGAGTTCCTAAACCCGCCCCTACAGATGAAATATCATGATTATAAACCAAAAATACTATTTAGGTTTTTGTTCGTTATCAGTGGGTAGGGCGGGTTTGGTTGTTTAGTTATTGGTGAATACATAATTGAGTTCCTAAACCCGCCCCTACAATTGTCTTCTTTATTAACCGTAGGACTTTATGCACGATTCTATCAATTTTCCATCATCGATTCATTCAACGGCAGTGGAACCACCCATCATTATTCGTCTAGAAAATATATCTAAGGTTTATGGTACGGGTAACACAGAAGTCAAAGCCCTCAGCCAAGTAAATCTAACCATAGATAAAGGTGAATACTGCTCGATTATGGGGGCGTCTGGTTCGGGCAAATCAACTGCCATGAACATTATCGGCTGTCTTGATCAACCCACGTCTGGACGCTATTACCTAGATGGTGTGGATGTTTCTCATCTGGATAATACTCAATTAGCTGGGATTCGCAATGTCAAGATTGGCTTTGTGTTTCAGCAGTTTCACCTGCTCCCTCAACTCACCGCCTTGGAAAATGTGATGTTGCCCATGGTGTATGCTGGAATTTCTCCCCAAGAACGCCGCGATCGCGCCATGAGTGCTTTAAAGCGAGTAGGATTGGAAAACCGCCAGTTCAATAAGCCCAATCAACTGTCTGGTGGACAACAGCAACGAGTAGCCATTGCTCGTGCGATCGTGAATCAACCCGTATTACTTTTGGCAGATGAACCAACCGGGGCGCTGGATTCTCATACAACGGCTGAAGTGATTGGGTTATTTAGCCAACTCAATGAGGAGGGAATTACGGTGGTGATGGTGACTCACGAACCGGATGTCGCTCGTTTGACGAAGCGTATTGTGTGGTTTCGGGATGGTGAAGTCATTCATTCTTATTTGACGCCAGAGGAAATGGTAAAAGTAGCAACAGCGTCGTCAGCCTAAATCCGGATGGCGGGTTTAGTCAAATCTACTTAAAACCGAAAGGATAGTTGTGAAACCCGCCCCTACAAACCCGCCATTAAGTTCCAATTGATATTGGTTTGGCTTTACTGTTCCGCAAAAAACTCATAAAGTTTTGTACGAAAGATTGACTGAGCGTTTTACTTTCCGATTCTTCCGTCAATTGCGCGGGTAAGGGTTCAACGGATTGAGTGGGTAGATTTCCCACGAATAACGGCACTTCTTCGGCTAAACCGACTGTAATTAGGGCAAAGGCAATTTGCTGAACTTTTTCTATCGGGAGTCGTAGTTCCCTGGCAATCATTTTCAGCGAAACTGTCCCTTTTGTGTACTCCCAAATTTGCCATTCGACCGGATCTAATCGGTAACGAAGTTGACCTGTCTTTGTACTGATTAAACCGCTATGAGGATCAGGTAATTTATCAGCTAAGGTATCCCAGTTTGGCAGCACCCTCAATCCCATTAACGTGGCTTCAGTGGCGGGTATGCTCAACCCCGTCATTTCTCGCCCCGGTAGAGGTACATTCTGCTCCAATTTAAATTGAGCATTTTTGAGTTGGAACAGGACACCAATTTGCTGTAAAACCTGAACTTGGAATAACTGCTTGAGATGTTCGGTTTGTAAAACACCGTGATTTTTGAGACACAACCCCAGAGGTTTTCCCGTCGGACAGCACCATTGGACTAGCTTGGCTACCACGCGATCGCTCACCCACTGGTATTGCTCAATCAGTGCGATTAAACCTTGACCATCCAAGCGATTAGCCGTCGCGACAATACGACCTTGGTGAACCCATACATAATAGGGAATTGATGGGCTGGTTAATGCGGTGCGTAATGTGAGTAACCCGGTTTTTTTCCCTTGTTCAATCAAATGAAACAGTTCGGGAAGGGACAAGTCCGATAAGTAACCTCTAATAGCCATAGTTTTAAAAGGACAGTTTTAAGAACATCAGCGCAGACTTCAATCAGGCAGGACGTGTTAAAGCTTTAAAGGAAGTTAGCTGAATTTTAGATTTTCTTAATAATATTATAGCTTAACAATTATTTATATTAGCCGATAGTCTTAATTTTTTCAGCATGATCCTGTCACGTCAGCCGCAGAAGCAAGGACACCGAAGCCTACATGAAGCACCAACATCTGGCTAGCTTACTTCTATATATGAACAAAATGCTCACACGATCCATAATGATTTACAAAAATGGAATTTGCCTTCTGTTGCTTCCGGCGTTGGGAATAATTAAATATAGTGATGTAAATCTAGTTTTCTATAGAATTTATTTATTAGAAAGAAGTAAAAATTCCCAAACTATTATGTTTTAACAACACAATTTAAATAATGTTCAATTAAGACAATTAGAGTATCAATAACTGAATCTTTTTCATTCGCATTTAAGGTAACGAAAGGCGGACGAGTTTTTTCATCCACAAACCCTAGAGCGATCGCGACATTTTCTTCAGACCAAGCGCCTTCACAATCCCTGTGGGTCAAGCCAATTAGCATGGGAATATCTACCCTCTGTTTCATAAACGCGAGCAGCTTGCGGGCTGAGCGAAAATCGCTAGGTCGGTGAGCATCTACCAAAATGATATAAGCATGGGCTTTGCGAATCAAGATATCCCACATAAAATCGAAGCGAGCTTGTCCTGGTGTACCATAGAGATGCAATGCCATTTCTGGGGCAAATTGTAAGCGTCCAAAGTCCATCGCTACGGTTGTTTTTTTCTTAATCTCAGTAGTTTGATCGGTTGAGAGTCGATCTGTATCAACTACAGCAATCTCACTAACTGAGCGAATGAAGGTGGACTTGCCAGCACCTACTGTACCCGTAACAACTAGACGCATAATTTCCACCGTTACTTGCTGCTCCTCAAGAAACCCAGCAAGTTTTGCATAAACGAAGGACTAACCTCAGAGCCATTATCCTCTTTACTGCCGTGATTGGTTCCAGCAGCTACAGGCTCTAACACATCTTCTGCCATTGCTTTAGAACGAGACGCCGCCGTCATCATTGGGACTTCTTGGACTAAACCCACGCTAATCAGTCGGAATGCCGTTTGTTGAATTATTTCTATGGGTTGTTTGAGCTGAGTTGCCATTGTATTCAGAGAAATCGAGCCATTTGAGCGCTGCCAAACTTGCCCTTCCACCGAATCCAAGCGCAGATGACGCTTGCCAATCACTACTCTCGACAGGGCGGAGGTTGGTTCTGGTAGTTTGTTTGCTAATAATACCCAGTCTCTTAACACTCGTAAACCCATTAACGTAGCTTCGGTGGCGCTGAGGCTTAAGCCAGTCATTTCCGTCGTGGGCAAAGTCGCTTTAGTATCAAATTTAAATCGAGCCTCTCTCAGCCGAAACAAACCACAGACTTGCCGTAGAACTTGGGCGTGGAACAACAGTCTGAGTTGTTCCGGCTGGAGAAACGATTGAGTCTTTAAATATAAACCAATCGGAATATTGGCTGGGCAACGGTTCACCTGCTCTCGCAACACTTCCGGGCTAATCCAGCCTCGTTGTACAATCATGGCGAGCAAGCACTGGTGATCCAAGCGATTGGTCACAGCGACAATACGCCCTTGATGTAATAGTACATGGCGTACTCGTTTCTCATGATTTTCTGTCAGGAATCGCAAGGTCAGCAATCCGGTTTTGCTACCTTGATCCAGAAATTGAAATAGTTCGGGGAGAGAAAACTCCGATAAACAGCTTGTAATTGCCATTACTTGTCCACTACTTGCTAAAAACTTGTCAAAAAATAGACCAACTCTAGACTTATTGTCTTAGGTTTACAATTTCAATTGAAGAATAATCAATTTTTTGTTACTTATCTTAGATAAATCATAAATATCTTTATGATCTATAGTAATCGTGTTATCCTAACCTTGGCAACATCAGTCAGAGCGCCAAAGCAACAGTCAGGACAAGTTTACACTGCCTGATTCAAGATTGGGTGTCAGTTCTCAGGATTTTTTCGACTCCAAGACGGGTCTCGCGAGCATCGCTTGAGTCTGCCTCACTGACTTGAGAGAGCTATAGGGATTCAATCTCTATCCCAATATGAGCTTAAACTAAACCCCACACTACGTTCTGGGCAAATTCATTCTTCACTTCTTCAGTGGGTGAAAGAGAGTATCCCACCCCGTCACAGCCCTGATAGAGGTAGGAGATGAATTGCGATTCCTGTCGGGTTCATGAATTATTCGGCGATCTGTGATTGAGTGTCATACGCTCCGGATATTTTCCGGATTGGATCAAGCGCCGCTTTCAACTCTGGAATGACACGCTTAATTTCCAGCAACAGTACACCTTGTTTCGCCGCTTTGCTAGCTAAAACCAGTAACACAGCATATTCGCCGCAATTGGTCAAAATGCCGTAGCCGCGATCGCCTTCCACGTAGATGCGATCAAGAAAGCCTCGGGACAATTCTGAGCCAATCCGCTCTCCCAACGACAGCATCGCGGCTGACATGGCGGAAACTCGTTCTTCATCCATCTCATTGGGCAAGCTTGAAGCTAAGGGTAGCCCGTCTGGAGACACCAAAGCTGCTCCCTGAACCTCACTGGTGCCCGTCACAAAATTTTGCAAAATGTTCTCAATCTTCGCCGTGTTAATGGTCATTGTCATCATCCTCGATAAGTCCGGGTTTGAGCTGGTGAGACAGTCAAAGGGTATGAATACCACTAAATCCATCCATTATCCAAGTATCCAACTCTATCTCACAATCGAACTTATCACGGACTTTTCGATCAATCGGATAGGGGCTTGGTTACCAAGCCCCTACTTCCCCAATCCCTTGAGACTCTATAAACTAGGAGTTTTTCCGGTTTCTTCCTGGCTGGGAACGGGGTCAACGGGACTGTAACCCATATCACCAGCAACTTGGCGCAGTAGGGAGATTTGCCCCTCGAAATCTAGATTTTCGATTTGGGATAGAATCGAATTCACCTCTGACTGAGCTTTGTAGTCTAGGGGCATATCGACAACCGTATCACCCATTCCTTGCGCCCAAGCATACCAGACTAACAATTGGTTATTTTCACTCAATGCCCCATACGCCCGTGATACTTGTGTATCCTCACAATTGACGATTTCTCGCATCGCGGCTAGCTGCTGATCATCTGAAAGGTTGTAGAAATGGGTTTACACCAGTCGGTTGAGTAGAAGCCATATAGTTTTTTTCCTCTAATACAACAAAATATCTCTACTCTTATGTTTACCAAACTTTACAAACAGGGATCGCCCTCCGATCGGTAGAGTTTGCTTAGAATCTGTGGTTAGATCAACATCTTCCTCTATCCAGAGACGATGAAGTTGGTGGGAAGACAAAGACAATGACCACCGAATGCAGGATAATGGGCAAAGCGTTCACATTCTGTTACCTTAGACGTTCCTCCCTGTCAAAGCACTTATTTTTTCATCGGTTATGCGGACTCATTATTGCGGCGAATTGCGAAGTAACCATGTTGGTGAAACCGTTACCCTCTGTGGTTGGGTAGATCGGCGACGTGACCACGGGGGGGTGATATTTTTAGATTTGCGCGATCGCACGGGTATTGTGCAAATTGTTAGTGATCCTCAGCGCACGCCGGATTCTTATCCGAATGCAGAAGCCGTGCGGAATGAATATGTGGTGCAAATTACCGGGCGTGTGAGTCGGCGTCCTGATGATTCGCTCAACCCAAACTTATCCACGGGTGAAGTGGAAGTGTATGCGGATCAGATTACACCGTTGAATACGGTGCGGAAGCAGTTACCCTTTCAGGTGTCTACTGCTGACGCCGAAGCCGTGCGGGAAGACTTGCGGCTCAAATATCGGTATCTGGATATTCGCCGCGATCGCATGCGCCAAAATATAGAATTGCGCCATGAGGTGATTAAGGCGATTCGTCGGTATTTAGAAGATGAGCAACACTTCATTGAGGTGGAAACCCCAATGTTAACCCGTTCCACACCGGAAGGGGCGAGAGACTATTTGGTACCGTCTCGCGTGAATCCTGGACAATGGTATGCCCTACCACAATCCCCGCAATTATTCAAGCAATTGTTGATGGTCGCCGGATTAGACCGTTACTATCAGATTGCCCGTTGCTTTCGGGATGAAGATTTAAGGGCAGATCGTCAGCCGGAGTTTACCCAGTTGGACATGGAAATGAGTTTTATGTCCCAGGATGAGATTCTCCAGCTTAATGAAGGCTTGGTTTGTCATATCTTTAAAACCGTAAAAGGGATAGACATTCCCCGCCCCTTTCCCCGTTTTACCTACGCTGAAGTCATGGAACGCTACGGTACGGATAAACCCGATACCCGCTTTGGCTTGGAACTGGTGGATGTATCGGAATTACTCAAAGATTCAGGATTTAAAGTCTTTTCCGGTGCAGTGGCGGCTGGGGGTAAGGTAAAAGTGTTACCAATTCCTGGCGGTAACGACAAAATTTCCAACGTGCGAATTAAACCCGGTAAGAGTGGTGACTTGTTTAACGAAGCCGCTGCAGCAGGTGCTAAAGGTTTAGCTTATATTCGGGTGCGAGACAACTGGGAAATCGATACGATTGGGGCGATTAAAGATAATCTCAGTGAAGAACAGAAACAGAAATTACTGGAGATTACAGGGGCAAAACCCGGTCATTTACTCCTATTTGGTGCGGGGGATACGGATGTGGTGAATAAAACATTAGATCGTCTGCGCCAAGTATTGGGTCAAGAGTTAGGACTAATTAACCCGACGAAAATTAATTTACTCTGGGTGACAGATTATCCGATGTTTGAATGGAATGCGGATGAAAAGCGCTTAGAGGCAATTCATCACCCCTTTACCGCGCCACACCCTGATGATATCGATGATCTGAAAACGGCAAGGGCGCAAGCGTATGACTTAGTGTATAACGGCTATGAAGTCGGCGGTGGCAGTTTGCGGATGTACCAGCCGGATATTCAGAGACGAGTATTTGAGGCGATTGGATTGTCGCCAGAAGAGGCTCAAAATAAATTTGGTTTCTTACTGGAAGCCTTTGATTATGGCGCACCCCCTCATGGCGGAATTGCTTATGGCTTAGATCGGTTAGTTATGTTGTTAGCCGGGGAAGAATCGATTCGGGATGTGATTGCGTTTCCCAAGACGCAGCAAGCCAGTTGTTTGTTAACGGAAGCACCCGCCCAGGTGGGAGAAAAACAGTTGAAGGAATTGCACGTTGCTTCTACCTATAAGCCGAAGAAAGCGTCTGGGGTCAAGTAGATCGTTCGTTTTGGCAATAGTGTAGAGACGCGCCATGGCGCGTCTCTACTAGGGTATTTTGGGAGAGAGGGAGATGATAACGCCTATAATCAGATTAAATCGCTGAAGCACAATGGCGCGATTGCAGCCAAATGCAACTTGAATCAATAGGACAAAAAAGAATGCTCAATAGTCTCCAAGAACTGATTAACGAGCCAGAAATTGCTCAAATTGATGACCCAGAGGAGATATTCACGACGAGTGAGGTAAGCTGGAATCAATACGAAGCCCTACTAGCCAAACTGGAAAACAATCCTCATTACCACATCACCTATTCGGATGGAGTATTAGAAATTGTGTCACCGTCTTTTAAACATGAAAAACTTAAAAAACGTCTGGCTACACTGATAGAGTTTTATTTGATAAAAAAGCGAATCAAACACACGCCGAGGGGAAGTCCCCGAGTCAAGAAGCAACTTAAAAAAGTGGGCGCTGAACCGGATGAATGTTACTGCATTGGAGAGGAGAAAGATATACCAGACTTAGCGGTGGAAGTCATTATTACCAGTGGCAGTATTGACAAGCTGGATATCTACCGACGTTTGGGCGTGACTGAGGTATGGCTAGGGAAAAAGAATCGACTAAAACTCTATCATTTACGAGAAGCAACGCTATCTATATTTGAGGATAACTATGGATATGAACAAATTGTAACCAGCGAATTATTACCAGAATTAGATATAGCGTTACTAGAACAATGTGTTTTTATTTCTGACCAAATTGAAGCGATCGATGCTTTTGAACAAGGACTCAAAGTTTAGTTGTATGGTTTTTATTTATTGTGGGATTTGATCAAATTTATACAATAGATAAAATACACGATAAGCACAGAAGAGGAAACGGCAATGCCGTGTCCCTACGATAACAAGCGAGATAATGGATTGGGTAGGGGCACGATACTATCGTGCCCTCCAAGCTGTGGTGTAAATCATCCAAGTTTTATTTATGATAAAAGAGACTAATGGCTTTCCTTAATCGCGTAATTTGCCCCAGTACGATTTGGTAGGGTGCGTTCCTTAATTCAACCCCTGATCTCAAACCAAATATCTGGATGAGAACGCACCATCTCCATGAACAAACTGTTGAAAAATTGGATATCAGGGTTATTGTAAGCTGTTCGGCATTTAAACCATAATGTCAAGAATTGCGAAATCCTTGTAGTGCGTTAAGCGAAGCCATGCCGAAGGCTTTGCATCTTGCTCGCTACCCATTCCCAATTTAAATGCGTGACAGCTTAGTGTAATTCCCATCCTACAGCGCAGTCCCGAAACTTACCGCAGGCGATCGCTAATCCTGTCGGGTGCATCACTACTCTACAATAAGGGGAGAATGAAAAATACCAAGAGTCCAATAAAATGGTTAAAATTATTCTAAATTTATCTGAGGAAATATTGTCAGCACGGCGTAAGTCTCCCCAGGAGTTTGGGGAGGAGATGCGTTTGGCAGCGGCGATATTTTGGTATAGCAACCGCCATGGCTGTTAGGACACATCATTTATGTAGAGACGCGCCATGGCGCGTCTCTACAATGGTGCCGAACGTCCTAATCGATGTGTCTATTGCTATATCAGCAGGGGGAAGTGTCTCAGGAGAAGGCGGCGCAGATTTCTGGATTAAATCGTCGGGATTTTCTGGAAGTTTTGGCTCGGCATAAAATTGATGTTTTTCGGGTAGATTTCGATGATTTGGAGCAGGAGTTAGAGCGTGCCTAGCTTGACGGTAATTAATACTTCACCACTGATTTTTTTGAGTAAGGGTGGGTATCTTGAGTTATTGCGGGTGCTGAGTGCTGAGATTGTTGTACCGATGGCGGTGCGAGATGAAATCTATGCTTATGGGGAGGATGAATCGCCGGATAAGCTAAATTGGGCGCAAGCCTTGCGCCCCTACACGCCCCTACAATTTATGCACGCAAGCCTAATCCATCCAATTAGATGTGCCACGCTACTACATCTTTCTGGCGGGGATGCATCAAAACGAATGACAAAGGACGGAGGACAAAGGACAAATGACTTACAATTCCTCTTTGATGGGAGAAATAGGCAAATACTTCTCAATTATTTCACCTACGCCTAATCCCAAGCACCCAAAGCCCATACCCAACATGATAATACTTAACTCCGCACTGTTAAAAAAAGCCGCGCCTGGTTTAATTAAGGTTAGTATCAGCATTGCTACTGCCGAAAAACCACTAATAATTAATGCCAATCGGACACTACTTGAAGCAAACGTATAGCCTCCGGTTTCATCGACGAGATAAGCCGCAAAGGGAACCCAAACGGTTGCTACATACACGGCATAAAACAAGATAATGAGACTAATAATTGAACCACCCTTCAACGCGACGGCTAATCCCAAACCCGTATTGATAATGACAACCAATAGCCGATTCGGTTGAGAATCGGAAATTAATTCAAAGTCTAAAACCACCTTCGTCTGCACCCGCAAAATACTACTCCCGACGCCTAAAGCGGGTACGATTAATGATAAAATCAACAACTGTCCCCCCAAGTGATTAGCGCCTCCACCCAGCCATAGTAAAATCCAAGGAATGATTGCTTTGCCATCAATATCGGTGGGTAAAATCCCAGCCGTTTGGCTAGCAATTACTACAGCAGACGGTAATAATGCCAGAAACAGGAATAAGATAGCCGCTAAGACACAGCCGAGATAGAGGCTACGCATATTCTTAGCTTGCACGACAAATTGGTGATATTTCATATCAATCAACACCAGCAATACTGTCGATAAGGAGATGCCGATTAAAGCCGGAGGACTCATCTGGTGAAGTGCGGGGATGAAATCCATCGGGGCGTGCAAATAGAGGGGAACCGCGTGCAGTTTCGCGATCGCGTACAATAATGCCAGGATATTGAATCCCAATAATCCCCGGAATAGCCAACTGGCTTTCTCAATGGGGAGTATCGAAGAAAGCAGAAAAACCAGTGCTAAGCCTAGCATACTGGGCTGTACGGGTAAATCTAAGACTTTGAGGATAAATGCGCCCGCAATAATTTGCACCGCAAAAATCCCAATTAGCGATAACCAGGACATGATTCCCACCAGCACTTTGACAGTATATCCGTAGCGGTTCCCCAGTAATGTCCAGATTGGTTCAACTGATCGCCAATAGAATCGAGCAAATACCAGGAGTATCAGGGTGCCAAGGGCAATAGAAATCGGATAGAGGCTACCTGCCCAACCCAAGGTTAAGGCTTTTTCGGCGGTTCCGAGAACAAATCCCAAACCATAATGTGCCGACACCAGCAAAGCCGCCAAGGAAAAGAAGCCGAGTTGTCTGGTTTCAGTGTGATTCACAGATGACAAGAAAATAAGTCATATCTTAAGTTTGCAATTTAATCCCTCTCTACGTAAATTGCAATCTTTTAGCAGCACAGAAGAGGACACGGCAATGCCGTACCCCTACTGTCGTGTAAAAAGGTAATAGGTAACAGGCAAAAGACCTAATACCCGCTCAAATTTAAAGTGGTCACTTCTAACGTACCCAAATCAACGCAACGGATGACATGATTATTCGTATCAGCGATGTAGAGACGAGCCGCGATCGCACTGACTCCAGAAGGTTCGGCAAACTCCGCCTCATGACTCTGACCGTCACGGTGTCCCGCTTTTCCGTTACCTAATAACGTCTGACAACTCCCTGTAGTCGGATCGACGCGCTTAATTTTGTGATTATAAGTATCCGCTACCCAGAGGTAATTTTGCGTATATTCCACCCCTAAACAGTGCTGGAGTCGTACCTCTGACTTGTGACCATCGCGATCGCCAAACTCAAACAGTTCACCACTGCCACAAATTGTCCGCACAGGTAAATTATTAATTAGACCCACTCCCCGAATCGAACTGACTTCACTATCAGCCACGTAGAGTTCTCGACCATCGCTGGTAATCCCACTGGGTTGAGCAAAGGCGGCTTCATTAAGTGACCCATCTAAGCAAGCTTCTGCACCTGTCCCCGCATAAGTGCCAATCTCACCCGTTTCAAGCTGCATTTCCCAGATTTGATGAGAACCCGCCATCGCAATCAACAGGCGATTATCAATTATTTCAATATCCCACGGCGAATTTAACGCTGTCTGTAACCCTAAACCGCTATGGGGTTGAATCTGGCGACTTTGCTCTCCAGTACCCGCGATGGTTTCAACTTGCTTAGTTTCTAGATGAATGCAGCGCAAGCAATGATTGTCCGTATCTGCTACATAAAGACGCTGGTTGTCGGGATCTAGGGTGATACCTTGAGGCGCAAAAAATTGGGCTTCGGCAAACGTACCATCGGTCAATCCCGGTTCACCTGTACCAATAATATTTAATACTTCACCTGTCAACGTACTCACCAGAATGCGATGATGACCAGAGTCAGCAATAAATAGGCGATCGCTAAATTCATCAGCCAGGACTTTACCGGGAAATGCCAAAGGATTGGTCAGGGGATGTTGCTGTTTTTCCAAGGTGAAATGAAGTGGCTCCATTGTCATTGTGCCTTTGTGCTGGTGTTTCTGAATCAGTTCCCCTATGAGTTGATCGAGAACCTCTCGATTCCCTTCTCCCGCCACGTCTCTAATCACATATCCTTCTGGGTCAATCACAATTAACGTGGGCCACGCCCGAACCGCATACTGCTGCCAGAGATTACCATTAAAGTCTACAACAACGGGATGCTCGACATCGTAGCGAAGAATTGCCTGACGAATATTTTCTGCATCTTTTTCGTTATCAAATTTAGCTGAGTGAATACCAATCACAATCAGACTATCTTTATATTTTTGTTCTAAATAGTTTAAGTCTGGCAGAACATGGAGACAGTTAATACAGCAGTACGTCCAAAAGTCGAGAATCACCACTCGCCCTTTCAAATTCGTCAGGGAAAGCGGGTGATTGGTATTTAACCAGATGCTGTCTTGGGGAAGTTCTGGCGCTCGAACCCGTGGTGTCATGCGATTCTCAGTGATTGTTCATTGCTTACTGCTGAGATCCTAACCCACCGTTCACCGTAATACCGTTTTTCCAAGTATTCGCAACAGATGTAATCTGCTTTCCGTCCCCCTTCAGATCCCCCTTCCGTCCCCCTTCAAAAGGGGGAGACCAGATGTTGCTTCGCTTTTTTTCCATGGGAGAGACCAGATGTTGCTTCGCTTTTGATTCCATGGGGGAGACCAGATGTTGCTTCGCTTTTTGTTCCATGGGGGAGACCAGATGTTGCTTCGCTTTTTTTGCACGGGGAAGCCAGAGGATGCTTCGCTTTTTTTCCATGGGAGAGACCAAAGAAAGCTTCGCTTTTTGTTCTATGGGGAAGCCAGTTATTCGCATTATCTTTCAATCAGTTCGGGTAAGGTTGGTGGCAAGTCAGCGTCAGGAACGACAGGCTTAATTGTTGGTGTTGGCGAGGGAGTTGGCGTGTTTTCTTCCGATTCAGGGGATTCCGGCGGTAATGGTTTATCGGGAGTTACTGATTTTTCTGTTGCCTCTTCTGGGACGGTTTTGGTTGTCTCTGGGTTCGATTCCGTGTCCTCTGGAATCACTTCAGATGGCTGTGGAGGAGTTTTTGGGGCTGGAGTTACTGGTTCGGTTTCCGCTTGGGGTTTCTCTGGGGATGTTTGAGTTTTATCCAAAGGTGTAGATGCTTCGGGTTCTGGCTGAGATTTGGTTTCCTCAGTCACGATATCCGAGGCTTCCTCAGGAGTTTTTTGGGATGGAGTTACAGGTTCTGTCTTTGCTTGCGGTTCCTGTGGGGATGTTTGAGTTTTATCGAGGGGTGTAGATGCTTCGGGTTTTGGCTGAGATTTGGTTTCCTCAGTCACGATATCCGAGGCTTCCTCAGGAGTTTCTTGGTCTGGAGTTACAGGTTCTGTATCGGCTTGGGGTTCTGGCGGTAACTCTGTTTCCTCTGGCAAAACTTCAGGTTCAGGTAACGGTGTTTCTAGTTCTTCTGGTTGTTCAGGGGATGGGGTAGGAGACACTTTGGGTTTTTGGAATCGTTCCCGGATGGTTTGATAGAAGCGATTGAAAAAGCCACGGGTGGGGGATTTGTCTGTGGGTGTGGCTTCAGGAGTTTCCAAGTCTTTGGCTGAGGGGAAGGTTTCATCGGGCGTAGCAGGTTCTACGACTGTGGGAGAGTCTTCCCCTGTTTTGGTTTCAGGTATTGGTTTTTCTTGAACAGGTGTTTCGGGTTCAGGGGTGGGAATTTCTTCGGGTATCTCTGGTTCAACCGTTGGTTCTTCTTCAACAGGAGTGGGAGACACTGACGGTATTGGTGTTGGCTCGACGGTAGGCGATGGAGTCGGTTCAGGGGCGGGTGTCGGGGTTACTTCTGGCGTGGGTGTTGGTGCGGCTTGAACTTTATAGTTGGGATCGATAAGGCTACGGGCAACTTCAATAGAGAGTTCGTTCCGCATTAACTGAGAGAGTGTGTCATTGCCCCCTGGCTGATAACTAATTAGCCGCGCTGTGTTATTGTAGGCGTTTTTAACCGGATTTCCTTGCTCATCCAGAAACTCTAACTGCACCCAGTTTTTACCGGGTTTAAAGCCGTTGAGATAAACAGACTGCCAGCGATCGAGGGTAAAACTTTCACCATTGATGGTGACGCGAATTTGCCAATCGACAATTTCGTCTTCTGGGTTTTCCTGGGCGACGAGGTGCAGGGGAGCATTTGTCAGGTAGTAGTCGAGCAGGATAGGTTCAGTACCATAGCTGCCTAGGGGATGGTTGTAGGTTAAAAGCGGTAGGTTGGTTACCGGATTATTATTGTCAGTTTTGGTAAATACGTGAAATGTGGTTTGAGCGTAGGCTCCTTCATTTTTAAAGCTTTCATGCCAAGGACGAGCGGCGAACACTCTTAGGGTGTGGGTTCCGGGGGATAAGTCTTCCAAGATTAGGGGTTTATCGACGTTGTAAACCGGAATATGAGACTGATTGTCAAGAATTACGTTGAGATGAGGACCCATGTTTAATTCTGGGTTTTTGAACAGGGGTAAGTCCTGCACCTGGAATTTTACGGAGACGGTGATGTCTTGGAGAATCTGATCCGGAGTGGGACTCAAGATGGTGACTTGAGGCTGATAGCTTTCTAAGCGGCGGTTCAATTGCTGAATCACTGGGGGTGGGGCGACTTCTGAGAGTTGTGCCACTGGTTTGGTTGGCGGTGGGGCTTCCTCTTCAATGGGGGGTAAGGTTTCGGTGCTTTTGCCACATGCCACCAGTCCCACCATCAGTACTACTACCAGTACGACTGAACAAATTGCTCTTACTGTTTTCCACCAGAGATTCCTAGCCAACACACCATCTCCTCAACTAATTCTGCTCATTAGGAACTATAGCGAACAATGGCTCCTCCTCTACTCCTCCTCTACATGATGGATGGGGGAGATAACGAAGGACGAAGGACGAATGACCAATCTGAGATTAAACCCATCTATTGTTTAGTTTTGTAAATTTTATCGATCACACTCTTGACTTTTTTGGGAGTTTGCTCAAATCAAAACCCAAAGTAGACCTTGATTTGCTCAAATTTGAATTTTTGTTAAGTGCAGCCCAAGACTGCCTCCAGCAAGACCTATCATCAACAAAAGAGTTATCCCCTAGATTTCAACGGGGATATCGTTTTTCCAGGAAAGTTACGCCAAAAGCGGTACTTTCCGCTAAATTGATAAAAAAGCAAACTTCCTTTTGGATATTTCTCGTTCCTTGTATAGAGAGGAGACTCCTGATGACAATCAGCCCTCCTGAGCGGGACACGAAGGCAAAGGTAACAGTTGATAAAGATCCCGTTCCTACTTCATTTGAGAAGTGGTCTAAACCGGGACATTTCGACCGTACCCTAGCCAAGGGACCAAAAACCACCACTTGGATTTGGAACCTTCACGCGAACGCTCATGATTTCGATAGTCATACCAGTGACCTAGAAGATGTATCGCGCAAAATCTTTAGCGCTCACTTCGGTCACCTAGCGGTTATTTTTGTCTGGTTGAGCGGCATGTATTTCCATGGCGCTCGGTTTTCCAACTACGAAGCTTGGCTTACTGATCCAATCAATATCAAGCCAAGCGCTCAAGTAGTCTGGCCCATCGTGGGTCAAGACATTTTAAATGCGGATGTCGGTGGCGGGTTCCACGGCATTCAAATCACGTCAGGATTCTTCCAAATCTGGCGTGCATCTGGAATCACGAATGAATTCCAACTCTACTGCACCGCTATTGGTGGTCTAGTCATGGCAGCCCTCATGCTGTTTGCTGGCTGGTTCCACTACCACAAGCGGGCGCCCAAGTTGGAATGGTTCCAGAATGTAGAGTCCGTAATGAACCACCACTTAGCTGGATTGTTAGGTTGTGGATCATTAGGTTGGGCGGGTCACCAGATTCACGTCTCTCTGCCGATCAACAAGCTACTGGATGCTGGGGTAGCTCCTGAGGATATTCCTCTCCCCCATGAGTTCATCCTGAACAAGAGCTTGATGGCAGAGTTATATCCCAGTTTCGAGCAAGGGTTGAAGCCTTTCTTTACCCTGAACTGGGGGGCGTATGCTGACTTCCTCACCTTTAAAGGTGGGTTAAACCCAACCACAGGTGGATTGTGGCTCTCAGACACCGCGCATCACCACTTAGCGATCGCGGTTCTGTTTATCATCGCAGGTCACTTCTACCGGACGAACTGGGGAATTGGTCATAGCTTTAAGGAAGTTCTGGAAGCTCATAAAGGTCCCTTTACCGGTCAAGGCCACAAAGGGATGTATGAGATCTTCACCACCTCCTGGCATGCTCAACTGTCCTGGAACTTAGCGCTGCTCGGTTCGCTGACCATTATCGTGGCGCATCACATGTACGCGATGCCTCCGTATCCGTACTTAGCCACCGATTATGGAACGCAATTGTCCATCTTTACCCACCACATGTGGATTGGTGCATTCTGTATCGTTGGGGGGGCTGCTCACGCAGCGATCTTCATGGTGCGGGACTACGATCCGAATATTCATGTGGATAACCTGTTAGATCGGGTACTTCGTCACCGGGATGCGATTATTTCTCACCTGAACTGGGTTTGTATCTTCCTCGGCTTCCATAGCTTCGGTCTGTACGTTCACAACGACACGATGCGGGCTTTTGGTCGTCCTCAAGATATGTTCTCGGATACGGGGATTCAACTCCAACCGATCTTTGCTCAGTGGGTGCAGCATTTGCATACCCTAGCTCCCGGCGGAACCGCTCCCAATGCCCTAGAACCTGTCAGCTACGCCTTTGGCGGTGGCATGGTTGCTGTGGGTGGCAAAGTGGCAATGATGCCCATCACCTTGGGAACGGCGGATTTCTTAATCCACCATATTCACGCCTTCCAGATTCATGTCACCGCACTGATTCTGCTTAAAGGTGTGCTATACGCCCGGAACTCTCGTTTGATTCCTGACAAATCATCCCTGGGTTTCCGCTTCCCCTGCGATGGTCCAGGTCGGGGTGGTACTTGCCAAGTATCAGCTTGGGATCATGTTTTCCTCGGTCTGTTCTGGATGTATAACTGCATCTCGATTGTGATTTTCCACTTTAGCTGGAAGATGCAGTCCGATGTGTGGGGAACAGTGGCGTCCGATGGTACCGTGTCTCACATCACGGGCGGTAACTTTGCCGCCAGCGCCATTACGATTAACGGTTGGTTGCGTGACTTCCTCTGGGCGCAAGCCTCTCAGGTGATTAACTCCTACGGTACAGCGTTGTCAGCTTATGGCATCCTGTTCTTAGGCGCTCACTTTGTCTGGGCATTCAGTTTGATGTTCCTGTTCAGTGGTCGCGGCTACTGGCAAGAGCTGATCGAATCCATTGTCTGGGCGCATAATAAACTAAAAGTGGCTCCAGCGATTCAGCCTCGCGCTCTGAGCATCGTTCAGGGTCGGGCTGTGGGGGTAGCTCACTACCTCCTAGGAGGAATTGTCACCACTTGGTCGTTCTTCCTGGCACGAATCCTATCAGTCGGATGACGGCTGTTTGAATCGATACCACTATAAAGCAGGACACCATGTCTTGCCTGTCTCGACCCCATCCCAAACTGGAACTTCGGTTCCAGGGGGTCAAAAAAGACAGAAAACGAGCAGCAAAAGCATAAGTCTCTGTAGGATTTCCTAACGAAAGACAGATGGCAACAAAATTTCCGAAATTTAGCCAGGATCTCGCTCAAGATCCGACAACACGTCGAATCTGGTACGGAATTGCCACCGCCCATGACTTTGAGAGCCATGATGGCATGACGGAGGAAAATCTTTATCAGAAGATTTTCGCCTCTCACTTCGGTCATCTTGCAATCATTTTCCTGTGGACCTCTGGCAGTCTGTTCCACGTCGCCTGGCAAGGCAACTTTGAACAGTGGATCAAAGATCCGCTCAACGTCCGTCCGATCGCCCACGCGATTTGGGACCCTCAATTCGGTCAACCGGCTGTTGATGCGTTTACTCAAGCCGGTGCGTCTAACCCTGTTGATATTGCTTACTCTGGGGTGTATCACTGGTGGTACACCGTAGGGATGCGGACAAATGGGGATCTGTATCAAGGGGCATTGTTCCTCCTGGTGCTATCCGCCGTCTTCCTGTTTGCAGGTTGGCTGCACTTACAACCCAAGTTCCGTCCCAGCTTGGCTTGGTTTAAAAATGCTGAGTCTCGCCTAAACCACCACTTAGCGGGTTTGTTTGGGGTGAGTTCCTTAGCATGGACGGGTCACCTGGTTCACGTTGCGATTCCCGAAGCTCGGGGACAGCATGTGGGTTGGGATAACTTCCTGTCCGTCAAGCCACACCCAGCGGGTTTAGCTCCGTTTTTCACAGGAAACTGGGGGGTTTATGCCCAGAATCCAGATACAGCCAACCATATCTTTGGTACGTCCGAAGGTGCTGGCTCTGCGATTCTTACCTTCTTAGGTGGGTTCCATCCTCAGACTGAATCCCTGTGGCTGTCCGACATTGCTCATCACCACCTGGCGATCGCTGTTCTGTTTATCATTGCGGGTCACATGTACCGGACGAACTTCGGTATTGGACACAGCATGAAAGACATCATGGCAGCGCACAATCCCCCTCCGGGAACCCCGTTTGGTGGTTTGTTGGGTGAAGGTCACAAAGGAATCTACGACACCTATAACAACTCGCTGCACTTCCAGTTAGGTTGGCACTTGGCTTGCTTAGGTGTAGTTACCTCGCTGGTGGCGCAACACATGTATTCCTTGCCGCCTTATGCTTTTATGGCGCGGGATTATACCACGCAGGCAGCGTTGTACACTCACCACCAATACATTGCGGGCTTCTTAATGGTTGGTGCATTCGCCCACGGAGCAATCTTCCTGGTGCGGGACTACGACCCCGAAGCGAATAAGAACAATGTGTTGGCACGGGTATTGGATCACAAGGAAGCAATCATCTCTCACTTGAGCTGGGTTTCCTTGTTCCTCGGATTCCACACCTTAGGTCTCTATGTTCACAACGATGTGGTTGTAGCATTTGGGACTCCTGAAAAGCAAATTCTAATTGAGCCAGTTTTCGCTCAATGGATTCAAGCGGCTCACGGTAAGCTGCTCTACGGATTCGATACGCTGCTATCCAATCCTGATAGCATTGCAACCACGGCTTGGCCCAACTACGGGAACGTTTGGTTACCCGGTTGGTTAGATGCGATTAACGATGGTACGAACTCCTTGTTCCTGACCATTGGTCCTGGTGACTTCTTAGTTCACCACGCGATCGCACTCGGTCTGCATACCACCACTTTGATTCTGGTCAAAGGTGCGTTGGATGCCCGTGGTTCTAAGCTGATGCCCGATAAAAAAGACTTCGGTTACAGCTTCCCCTGCGACGGTCCCGGTCGTGGCGGCACTTGCGATATCTCCGCTTGGGACGCTTTCTATCTAGCCATGTTCTGGATGCTGAATACCATTGGTTGGGTAACCTTCTACTGGCACTGGAAGCATCTGGGCATCTGGCAAGGCAACGTAGCTACATTTAATCAGAACTCAACCTATCTGATGGGTTGGCTACGCGACTACCTCTGGCTGAACTCCTCTCAGCTAATCAACGGGTACAACCCGTTTGGAACCAATAACCTGTCTGTTTGGGCTTGGATGTTCCTCTTAGGACACCTGGTTTGGGCGACTGGCTTCATGTTCCTGATTAGCTGGCGTGGTTACTGGCAAGAACTGATTGAAACGTTGGTTTGGGCGCACGAGCGTACTCCTTTGGCGAACCTGGTTCGTTGGAAGGACAAGCCGGTTGCTCTGTCCATCGTTCAAGCTCGTGTGGTTGGTTTAGCTCACTTTACTGTGGGGTATGTCTTAACTTACGCGGCGTTTGTGATTGCCTCGACTGCGGGTAAGTTCGGTTAGCGAACTGAAGCCTTGTAGGTAATTAAATAAATCCCCTGCCTTCGGGTGGGGGATTTTTTGTTTAAGCCCTTTTTTACCCCAGCGACTGGAAGTCACGGCTACACAAACAAAGTCCGCCTACGCGGACTTAGGAGCTAGCTAACCTAGATTGGGTTGCACTTACACCAGGGAGAATTTAAATCCATCATTCTATGCAGCTATGGCTTCAAAGTTGAAATTATCGGTTTTCCTCTTCTCTATTAGTGAAGCTGTATCGTCAATTATCAAAAAAACTGTTTCTTGTTGCAATTCTGTTAGCAATTGGAGGATGAAGTCTTCTAACTTAGGAAGATGGTGCAGCAGTTCTACCTCTGTCATCCAAACTTCGACTTCAAAAATTGACTCACTGATGAGGCGATAATCACTACTTTGATAGAAACCGACAAATTTTTTACAAATACTGCCCCCAAAACACTCACTCAATAATTGGTTGGCTTGTTCCACATAAGCCGAAGTTTCCCAAGGAATATCAATATGAATGGTAGACGGAATTAACAGGCGAAGTTTATGGTTCATTATTTTGCAGATGCGAATTTTGGATGACGTTTTTAACGTTTGGTCTACTTTCGCAGACAAATTTTTACCTGATAGTGGGACATTGACCGAGTTGAGAGTGTTGGGTAAATGTTGCGAAGTTGGTTCTTCTGCAAGGATTTGAGCAGTATGTTGTAAAGACATCAGTGTATCTCCTCAAAACGTTCCATTTGTTTCAAGCCTATCGAGGTTAGTGAGTTAATGTCCAGACGAAATAAATGTAAATAAGTCTTGATTTCTTATTCGCACGTAACCACACTTATCGGCATTGTGAATATTTTTGAGTACAGTAGAAGTAAATCCATCTAATTATCACTTATGACTCAGCAACGCAGAAGAGGTTTTCTGGCTAGCCAAGATGGTTCGAGACATCTTGACAACAAAATGCGCGAAATGAGTTATACCCAAGAACGTCTAGCAACAGAGGCGGATGTTAGCGAACAGCAGGTTAAAAATTTATTACATCCTCACTGGGGACGTAGAACTCAAAAAGACGCAATCCAGAAAATTGCCAAAGTCCTCCAGCTAGAACCCACAGATATCGTCGATCCCAATGATTGGTATCCACCTGTTCAAACCAGAGAGTCTACTGACTCACTTGTCGTTAAACCGAGTCGTGAACATTTAAGCACACTCCCGAATCAGAACCTACCCCCACAGGATTATAAATTCATCGGTCGTGAAAAAGAACTATGCGACTTGATGAGATACCTATCTGAGGATCATGCCGCTCCAATTATTACAGTAGATGGGATTGGTGGTGTTGGAAAGACGGCTTTAGTTGTAGAAGCAGCATATCGCTGTCTTGAGTACAGAGAATACGGAAATGCTAGATCTGATAGTTCTACCCTTTCAAAAATTACTTGTGAAATCCCCTTATTTGATGCAATTATTTTTACCTCTGCCAAAGAAAATCAACTTTTACCAGACCGAATTTTAGATAAACTCAATCCTCAGCGTACACTCCAAGAAATTCGGAGAACAATTTCAATTACATTAGATGATCCGTCAATCATGCATGAAAATGAGGTAGAACGAATAAGGAAAAGACTCCGACAGCAAAAAGTTTTATTAATTATTGATAACCTGGAAACAATCGAAAATAAAAATAGAGTCTTATCTTTTCTTTACGAATTACCTAAAACTGTTAAATCAGTCATTACTACCCGTGAGCAAATAGGTGTTTGTTTTGTCCCTATTCGCCTAGATTCATTATCTAAACGAGAAAGTAAACAACTAATCCAGCAGCAAGCTGATGATAAAGGAATTTCTCTAACGAATGAGGATAAAAATAACCTGATTAAAGCTAGTGGAGGGATTCCTATTGTCATTATTTATACTATGGGTCGTTTAGCCATGAGCAACTCTATCACAACAGTATTGGCAGACTTAAAAAGTAACCATAATGATGTAGCTCATTTTTGCTTTAAACAGTCAGTCGATGATCTCAAGAGGCAACATGAACATGCATATAGGTTACTGATGTCTATAGCTATCTTTCACAAATCACCTGATCGAGATGCAGTTGTTGAAGTTGCTGGACTCAGTACAGAACCAATGATTTCAATTAATAAGGGGTTAGAAAAAATGCAACAGATTTCTCTGATACGCCTTTACAAAGGACGTTATATAATGTTGCCTTTGACCCGTGAGTATGCTTTAGCAGAATTACGCAAAAATCAAGAGTTTAAAAAAGAAGCTTTGAATCGATGGCTAGAATGGTATAAAAAATTTGCTAAAAAACATCATGAGCCAGAAAAAAAGCCAGAGCGATTTGTCGCAGGGTACAATCGCTTACACGAAGAGTGGGAAAATATTTTAGCTGTTCTTCGCTGGTGTAAAGATGAAGAACGTTATGAAGATGTTAAAGAACTCTGGTCATATTTGAATAACTACGCTAATCTCAGAGGTCATTGGCAAGATAGGCGATTCTGGCTTGGCTGGATTATTAAAGCATCTACATTAAGAGGGGAGCATAAGACTACTTTGGGAGCCAAGTCTCGTAAGGGACGAACATTATTACTGATGGGTAAACCCAACGACTTAGAAAACGCCGAGAAACTTTTATTGGAAGCATGGGAATTACGCCAATACGGTGATTTTGATGATTTAGACTACTTAACCAATCACTTAGCTGGACTTTATCTTCGCTTAGAAAAGCCTGAAGAAGCACACAAGTGGTTGAACCGAGAACAGAAAATTCTGAATGATACAAATTTAACAAACGAAAAGCGTATTGCTCATCAAATTTATATAGATAGAGAACGATCAGAAGTATTATTTGAGCAAGGTCGATATTCTCAAGCTCAAGCTCTTTGTAATCAGGTGATTCAAGAATCAGAAAAAATTCAAAATCAACGCCAGAAAAATTACAGTCAAAAAATTCTAGCTGATATTGCTATTGCTGAAGGTGAATTCAATAAAGCTGAAAATCTTCTTGTCATTGGATTTGATGAGGTTAAAGCGGCTAAAGACAAACGTAGAACAGCCTATTATTTGGCTTCTTTTGCTAATCTAGAGAAGGCTAAATGTAATTTTGATAAAGCACGAGAATATGCAAACAAAGCACATAATTATTTTATCGAGCTAGGTATGATACGAGATGCTAAAAAAGTCAAATCATTGTTGAATTCCATAAGTTGTAAATAGGGGTTGCTGAATAAATGTTAAACCCAAGGCAGTTTAACGCTAGTAGTGTTCAACGGAAGTGTATCGCGTCTACTCCTCTAAAATCTCAACCACATCCTCAATCATCACATCAAAGGTTCGAGCCAACTTATAAATCGCGGTAAAGTCTACCATTGACAACTCGGAACGGCGGGCATAGCTTTTGACCGTGTTGTACGTCACGCCAGAACGATCAGCAACCTCCTTGAGCGTCCAGCCTTTCTCAGCCGCCAGTTCGCGAATTTTCAGCCTGACTAAACCCATACTTGACTATTGGTGCAATTGCACCTTATGATAATTCCGATATATAAAGCGATCGCTCTTTCCGTCTGACAAACCTAAGAGCGATCGCGCCAATGTCCCATTAAATGGGATGTAATTTCTATGTTATCAACACATACCACAAAAACGCCCACCTTTGAAGCCTCAAAACTCAATTACAAATCCTCCACCCGTCACCCCTTGGCACGATTCGTCACCGTCGAAACTGTCGCCTTGCTGTTTAACCGCTCTCCTGACGAGATTTATCGCATTGAGTGCTGGCAACATATCGTTTATGTTCGCGGTAAAGGTTTGAGCCGATTCGTCAGCTATGCAGACTTTCCGCCAATCCTGGAAGCCGAACCTCCCACGCCTCAAGACATGGTGCGCTGGCGCAAGCGCTGGAAATCTCAAATTGCTCCAGAGTTTTGGACAATATTCTATAGATATCAGTTCAACCGAGCAAAAAGTGAGTCGCAATTGCTAGCGTGGGGACAATTTGTTGCTCTGGTAAAAGGATTGTTATCAACAGCCGCCTTACAACACCTGCGCCAAGCCTACCAGCTAGAACAATATTGGTGGCGTCACTTTTGATAACTGAATCTGGCTTAACCAAGGCAACAAGACGATGACCGATCAACGTGCGATCGCAAGATATGATTATGATAAGGATAGTTGCCCATCTTGAGCTAAAACTCCTATGACCCTCAAACAGCTTGAAGCTGAAGTCCTTGCTCTGCCTAAAGACTCTCTAGTTGCATTGCTGGCGCGACTTCTGGAACATTTGAGTCAACTCAGTGAAATTGACCAGGATGTTGAACGTGTTTGGACTCAAGAAGCTGAAGCACGCGATCGCGAAATAGACGATGGTCAAGTCACTGGTATTCCGGCTGAGGACGTGTTTCAACAGATTCGTGCGTCCTGGCAATGAAAACGGTTATATTTCATCCATTGGCAAGTCAGGAGTTAACCGATGCCATAGCCTATTACGAAGCGCAACAACCGGGACTTGGCTTGGAGTATTTAGAAGACGTCGAAAATACAGTTAATCTCCTCAGAATTTATCCAGAAGCGGGTTCAAGAGTTCGAGGTTCTATTCGTCGTCTCATCCTGCCCAAATTTCCTTACTTTCTACTCTATCGCCTCCTGGAAAACAACCAAATTCGGATTTTGGCATTAGCGCATCACAAGCGCAGACCCCAGTATTGGAGAAATCGTAAGTAGTTAATAACGTGTGTTTTAATTACGTGGTTAGCTTGGCAAGAAACGCCAGGAATGCCAATGGGACAAGCCTACCAGCTAAAACAATAGACGATGACCGATCAACGTGCGATCGCTCATTATCACCCAGCTATGACCACAGTGACGATTAGCCTCTAAGATAAGAAATAATCACTGCTCCTTTAGCTAAAAGTTTATGTTACGTGATCTCACTATACAAAACTATCGCTGCTTCAAGAACTTTCATATCGATAGGTTAGCGCGAGTCAATTTACTCGTGGGTATGAATAATTGTGGAAAAACCACATTATTGGAAGCTGTGTATCTATTCGTTAATCAAGGCAATCCTCAACGTTTAGCCTATTTACTCCATAACCGAGGTGAACTGGTTGAACGCTCCAGCTTTAGCCTGCCCGGTGAACCCCCCCACCCTCAGTTTCACTATCAAATTAGCCATCTATTTTATGGTCATGCACCGAGCTTAAATTCAACAATCAGTTTTAGTTCAACCCAAGATCAGAATTTACAAGTTGAAATTATTAGACAAAAACTAGAGACACCTCAACTTCGCAGTCAAACTCAAATTACAACTCCCTTTGAATTGGTTATTCGATTAAACTCACAAGAAGAAACCTATCATGTTCCTGTATATTCTGATGATTCAATAGAAGCTAGATGGCTGACATTCCCTGGATTTTCCAATCAATATTCTGGTTCATCAAAGCCAGAATACAAATTCTTGAATAAAAGTTGGTTTGTTCCAAGTAATAATTTAAGCAACCTGGACATATCTGCTATATGGAATGATATTACTCTTACACCAAAAGAAGATCAGGTAATAGACGCTTTGAAAATATTAGATAAAAATATAGAACGAATTAGTTTTACAAGCAAGCCAAACTTCAATAGTGGTATTCTGTTGAGGCGTCATAAAGAATACCCAATTCCTCTCAGTAGCATGGGCGAAGGTATGCGACGCATTTTAAACTTAGCCATGGCAGCCGTGACAGTTGAGAATGGTGTCTTGCTGATAGACGAAATTGAAACAGGTCTATATTATGAAGTCCAGACTGATATGTGGAGATTTATACTAGAAGTAGCCAATGAATTAAACATACAAGTTTTTGCGACAACTCATAGTTGGGACTGCATTTGTGCGTTTCAAGAAGCCGTGGATGAATTCGATGATCCATCAGTGAGCAAATTATTTCGATTGAGTCGTAAGGGTGAAGATATACGTCCGGTTGAATATCCGGCTGATGAACTATCCGTCGCTGTACGCCAAAGTATTGAGGTGCGTTAATGCCAAAAGCACGAAAACCTCCTTTACCCAAACCTCAGCAGTTATTGTTGGTTGAAGGGAAGAATGACCAACATGTGATTTGGGCTTTATGTGAACAATATAACCTACCAGAAACCTTTTCTGTAGAAGTACCGGGGAAAGAAATCGATAGAGGAGGGATTGACGAAATTTTAGAGAGTTTAAAATTGAGAATCAAACAACCCAAATTACAAACATTAGGAATTGTCGTTGATGCTGATCAAGATTTACTGGCACGATGGCAAGCTATACGAAATCGACTCGTGGAGAGTGGATATCAGACGATTCCGACAGTACCTCCTCCAGATGGCTGGGTGTATACACAACCAGACAAACCTAAAATAGGCGTTTGGTTAATGCCTGATAATCAACTTCCTGGAATGTTGGAAGATTTTGTTGCCCATCTAATTCCCTCTGATGATAATTTGCGTCCAAAAGCCGAGGCGATTTTGGAAGAGATTGAACAGTTGAAATTGAATCGTTACACGCCAATTCATCATCCCAAAGCCTTAATTCATATCTGGTTAGCTTGGCAAGAAACGCCAGGAATGCCAATGGGACAAGCCATTACTGCACAGGTACTGAGTTATAATGCTGAAATCGCGAACAAGTTTGTTGAATGGTTAAAACGTCTATTTGAGTTAGCGGATACTTCAGAATAAATGTAGCAAATCAAGGGTTAATGACGAATGAAAAATGTCACGTATTTTTGACAGTTTTTTCTGTCTCTTGTTCTGATTCATCTCTGACTTGAAAATACCAGTAGAGGTTGGCAACGGCTAAGTTTGAGGCGTTTTCCAGGTTTGCCGGAACTAAGGTTTTTATGGTCACGGATTACTGGGCAAAAGCTCAGTCAACGGCAACAAAACTGCGTCCGGCTGTAGTGTTATGGGTAGATTCTACAGGTGATGACATAACCCTCTGCTTTATTTCATCTCAAAATCTAACCCGTCTCAGTCCAGATGAATTTGTTCTAGATGCTTCAGATCCCGAATTTTCCAATACTGGACTAAAGGTTGCTTCTATAAGTTAGGGTGACACGAATCGTTACTCTTGAACGTCGGTTGATTACACGACGTATCGGTCAGTTAGGAGTCAATCAAATTCAGCGATTGAACTCAGCTATGCTTCAAGCCTTTCAACTCTTGTAATTGAGTTTAATGTGATGCTCGTGTTGATTTGGTTCTACAGTAGTGTATGCGATCGCGAGCAACTCCTCTATACTAAAAGTTTGGCGCTTGGCTTACGTCTACTCTTCCACAATCTCAACCATATCCTCAACCATCACATCAAAGGTGCGAGCTAGCTTCTGGACAGAAATAAAGTCAATCTTTGACATTCCAGGACAACGAGCATAATGCCTCACGGTGCTGTAAATGACGCCGGAACGCTCAGATACTTCCTTGAGTGTCCAACCCTTCTCTTGTGCAAATTCTCGAACCTTAAGCCTGACTTGCCCCATACTTGACAAGTGATTGCATACCGTCATTTAATGAATTAATCGGAAAAAGCGATCGCCCTTCCAAGTCTGACAAACCCAAGAGCGATCGCCCAAACACCCCATGAAATGGGAAGTATCTTCTATGTTATCAACACATACCACAAAAACGCCCACCTTTGAAGCCTCAAAACTAAATTACAAGTCATCCACCCCTCACCCCCTGGCACGATTCGTCACCGTTGAAACCGTCGCCTTGCTGTGTAACCTGTCTCCTGACGAGATTTATCGCATCGAATGCTGGCAACATATCGTTTACATTCACGGTAAAGGTTTGAGCCGATTCGTCAGCTATGCCGACTTTCCACCCATCCTGGAAGCTGAACCCCCTACCCCTCAAGACATGGTTCGTTGGCGCAAGCGCTGGAAGTCTGCAATTGCGCCAGAGTTTTGGACAATATTCTATAGATATCAGTTCAACCGAGCCAACAGTGAATCACAGTTGCTAGCGTGGGGACAATTTGTTGCTCTGGTGAAAGGATTGCTCTCAACAACCGCCCTACAACACCTGCGCCAAGCCTACCAGCTAGAACAATATTGGTGGCGTCACTTTTGACGCAGCGCTAACTCTAGCTTAACTAGAGCAGTACTTACGCAGCCACACTATATATATTGGTTAAGGTGCGTTACGCACGCCCCGTGCGCCCAAATAATTTACTGCACTCGTCGTCAGCGCTTATTCCCTTCCCGGTAGAAGGTTTAGGTATATTAGGGTTAACACTATTTATTTAGCATTGGCGATCAGCCATTCATTATGAGCAAAGCTAGGATTCTTGACCCATCCGAGAGCTATACGTTCAGTAAATATGCTCAATTAGCCTACGATACGGCTGATATCTTAGCTGAATTCGGTGTCACCCTCAAAAATAGCTCACTTCAACTCCCCCAGCAGTTGCCAATTGATCTAGAACCCCTGAGAATAGAACTGCAAGAAAATCTCATGTTAGTTGATCTGGTTTCAGAGATAGCTAGACGTGAAGCCTTGATTTTTCCGATTCTCAAAACGATTTGTAAGTTTATTCAAGTTCCCCTCAAAATTGAATATCCCGTGCGAGTGAGTAACTGGCTCAAAGGCAGTTTTGATTATTTCATTTCTACTCCACAAAATTTATTAGTGATTGAAGCGAAAAATGCTGATTTAGCCAGAGGTTTTACTCAGTTAGCGGTAGAATTGATCGCCCTTGATCAATGGACGGATTCAACTGTTCCGATGCTCTATGGCTCGGTGACAACAGGAGACACCTGGAAATTTGGTATTTTCCAGCGTCAAGAAAAAATAATTCACAAAGATATCAACACATACGCCATTCCTAGCGATCTGAATTGGGTGCTTTCTACTCTGTTTGGTATAAGTTTGAGTTAGGTGCATATAATGTAGGTTTTTTGTCCCAATACCTAACAGGTAGGATAGACTCTCAACACAACCGGACATGGTGCAATGTGCCTTTGCTAGCTGGCTATTTGCCTCTCAGCGCCAAATCCCCAGTTGATCAGCTACCCTATATTTTGCCTGGTGGCACACCTGGAATTTTGAGGCGGATACGGTAAAGACTATTACTGGTAGTAATGTAGAGAGATTTGTAATCGTCATCACCCCAGGCTAGAGACGAAATATTTCTGGTTTTTGATTCGGTGTCCATTGATAGATTCAAAATGGTCTTGTACAAAATAGTTTCATTGTAATACTCGCATAAGGATTTCCACAGGTCAGGATTGCTATCCACCACCGCTCTACAACATCAAGTTTCCAAGCTTGTGGTTAGAACAATCCGCCTTACTCACTGGAGATTTAGCCAGAGTCTTGGCACTCGTGCATCAGGGGATAACCACAGCAGCACATCAGGCTTTGCGTGTTACCGAGCGTGTTACTGAGCGAAGCGTTCGACTGAACTTCGACAGGCTCAGTTGCCGCGCTCACGCGGCTCGACTGAGCGCTCGCCGAACGTCCGAAGTCCGAGGTGTTGCCTATTGCCTATTGACTATTGCCTAGCGCGTAGCGCTATATCAGAATTATCACTAGACGAGTGATATCCTCCCACTCTATCGGGTAGAGGCGTGAGGCGTCTCGATAGATTAAGGGAATGAGCGCGATCGCTCTCCCTAAAATGATACAAAACTTAATTTTATCGTCACTTAATTGTCTCCAACTGCATTGTCGTAGACAATTAGGCGTGGTAAAGTTCAATGTGGTGTAAAAGTACAGTAAACCGACCAATTTACCGTAGATTAAATCGGTACAATATAAATCACGGAACTGGAAACAACCACAAGACTGGTAGGAAGACTGGGAGTTTAGGGAAATGGTAAGTGCGATCGCACAGAAAACTCAACTGGATCTAGAGGGAGTCAATCGACAACTCGTCGATGCCAATGCTACCTCAATGGTTAAATGGGCAGCCGAAACCTTTAGCGATGGTTTGGTGATGAGTACCAGCTTCGGCATCCAATCAGCGCTGATGCTGCACTTAGTCACTCGCATCGTGCCTGACATTCCCGTAATTTGGGTCGATACAGGGTATCTACCCCCAAAAACCTACAGATTTGCTGAACAGTTAACCAAACAATTAAATCTAAATCTACACGTCTATCAGTCACCCATTAGTCCAGCCCGTATGGAAGCCCTCTATGGCAGACTCTGGACAAAAGATGATCCCGAAGCGCTGAATTTGTACGACTATATGCGTAAAGTCGAACCCATGCAACGGGCATTACGAGACTTAAAGGCAACAGCCTGGTTAGCCGGATTGCGGGCTCAACAGACACATCACCGTCAGACATTGCGTCCAATCGATATTCAGTCTGGGATTTACAAGGTATTACCCATTCTTAACTGGAGTAGCCAAGATGTCCATGAGTACATCACGGAACACAATCTGCCCTATCACCCCTTGCGTGAACTTGGCTATGCGACTGTAGGCGATTGGCACTCAAGCCGCCCAGTAACGACAGAAGATCAGCACGAACGCGACACCCGCTTCCGGGGAATTAAGCAAGAATGTGGTTTACATTTGCCAAAAACTCAAGGTGAAGCCCAGAGTCTCGATTCCAGTTCACTTTGACTTCTCCTCGGCATAGATGAGCGCGGATTATCATTAAAAGGATACTTCGGAACGAGGTAATTCCTTCCCAGCACAGTTTTCTGGGCGCAAGCCTTGCGCCCCTACAAAATTCATCCAATTAGGTGTACCACTATAATTATTCTAAAAAGCCTTCTTGGATCAGAAACTCTCTAGCCACCTCAGCCGGTTCGCGCTTTTTGCCACTCACTTCATAATTCAGTCGTCGCATCGTTTCATTCGTTAACTTGGGCGCTAGCTGATTCAGCGCGTCTCGAATTCCTGGATGCTTCTCCAGTGTTTCTTGGCGCACCACTGGTGCAACTTGATAGGGCGGAAAAAAGTTTTGATTATCTTCTAATACAACCAAATTAAACGCGCTGATTTCACCATCAGTACCAAATGCTACAGCAACATCGGCTTGACCTTCACTTAAGGCTTGATATCTTAATCCTGGATCAGTCGGAATAAATTTTTTAAGTTGAAAGTCCCCATACACTTGTTTTAACCCCGGTAATCCATCCTCACGTACCTCAAATTCTGGTGGACCAATCAGAGTTAATTGACTTGCCTGATCAACCATATCAGAAATTGTTTCAATATTATAGTCTTTCGCCCCCTCTGGCGTCATGACCAAAGCTTGCGTATTATTCATCGGTGCAGGTTCTAGCCAAACCAGATTATATTTCTCCTGATAACTATCCGCCACTGTTTGATAAACCTGCTGCGAATCACTACTGACAGGACGATTTAATACAGTTAACAAAGCCGTCCCCGTATACTCTGGATATAAATCAATTTGACCACTTTCCAAACCCGCTTGCGCCACAGGGGTTCCGCCTAAGTTGAGCTTCCGTTCGACATCAAACCCTTGGTTCTCCAGTACCAACGCATACATTTCCCCTAAAATAAATTGCTCAGTAAAATCTTTCGATCCGACCTTAATTGCACTCCCACCCCCCTGACACGCGATCGCGAACAGCATCGTCAACACAGCCAGTCCAATCAGCGTAACAGTTCGACGCATTCGGGGCATAAATCTACCAAGTCTCAACATTCTTGTATAGTACCAAGAAACAGATCAGTTTCCTACTAAGTGGCTGCTGATCCAAAACTGAGAGTGACATACCTCATCACTACTTTATAAAGTAAATATTACGAAAATACCCATATTTTTTTTGTGGATTATGGCGGATATCTCATGGAAGGTTCCCTGTTACACACCGCTAACTTTAATTGTGTCCACCTACTTAACAAATCAATTCCATTCTTTTTAATTCGTCCTGTGGACATCTGGATCACGTCCAGTCCTCATGACCAATGACCGGGAAAGCTATACTGAATTTATAGTCATGCAGAACGCGATCGCGAATACTATGATTTGTCATAAAAATTGGATGCTCGCTGGTTTAAGCTCATGGATAAGTCTAATTGGATTAGCAATTTCACAGCCAGCTCAAGCCGAGTCTTGGCTTGTCACAAATTTTAATAATGAAACTCAAATTAAAGATTTGGTAAAGTGTGGCTATGCCAAGGAACAAATTACGCTGAATGCTCCTGACAAAGAAGTCTTGAATCAATTAGACATTACACCAGGAAATAGGATTGAAGACTATGCCGCAACTCGTTGCCAAGGATACCGCCCGCCGATTCCGTTAATGGCGTTAATCCCTCAATCTACATTTGGCAAAACTCTCGATGAATATCCAACATTATATTTTTATATTCCGGACGTAAGTTTAAAAAATGTTAAAGCTGAGTTTAGTTTCTACGATCAAAACTTAAAAACTATCATTTATGAAAAAGAAATACCACTACAAGTGAGTGATAGCATTGTTGCTGTTGATCTAGCCAATGCTCCAGATTTACCCCCCTTAGAGGTGGGCAGACCCTATTTATGGTATTTCAGTATCATTTTTGATCAGTATGACCGCAGTGACAGCACTTATGTCGCGGGGTGGATACACAGAGTTACGCCAAATTCCCGAATTAATCAGGAATTAAACAGAGCTACACCTGAGGCGAAGCCTGCTATATATGCCAATCATGGGATTTGGTATGAAACTCTTGACAGTCTAGTCCAGTTGCGTTGTTCCGAGCCTGAGGATTCTACTCTAGCATCAAATTGGCAATCTGTATTGCAACAAGTTGGATTATCCGACATTGCTAGAAAACCGTTGGCGCAATGTCATTCAGCCCTAATAGCCGATCAGTTCTCGGAATCGACGGAGTAACCTGAGTATAGGGGATCACAAGGAACCCATCCAGTTTAGCGCTAAGCTAATCTGGGATCATTACAACCAATACTATGGCGTGGGTATTTTCAGGACAATTAAGGGTTGAGCGGATAACGGTTGCGATCGCGAATTTGCCGCCGTCGTTGCAAGGAACCAAATTGGTACAGCTTACCGATTTACATTATGATGGTTTTCGCCTGTCGGAAGCGATGTTAGCTGAGGCAATTCAAGTCAGTAATCAGGCTGAACCAGATTTAGTGCTGTTAACCGGAGACTACATCACATATCAGCCAGAACCGATTCATCAACTGGTACGGCGATTAAAATACCTGGAAAGTCGTGCTGGAGTCTATGCGGTACTGGGAAACCACGATATTTATCATCACCAAGCCAAAACCACAGTCACTGAGGCGCTAACCCAGATTGGCGTGCGTGTTTTATGGAATGAAATTGTCTATCCTTTAGGGAAGGAATTGGCATTGGTGGGATTAGCGGATTTTTGGTCGCGTGAGTTCAATCCCGCCCCGGTGATGAACCAAATCGATCCTCAAATACCCCGTATCGTCTTATCTCATAACCCAGATACGGCTGAACCTTTGCAGGAATGGCGCATTGATTTACAACTATCGGGTCATACCCATGGGGGTCAAGTGGTTATTCCCGGATTTGGACCCATCGCCTTATTGCTACCGATTCTGCGGCGATATGTCCCTCGACCTCTGCACAAATGGATTCCCTTCCTGAGAGAATGTTATCAAGTGGTCGATCATTGGGAATGGGGACAAGGAATGCATCAGATTGGTGCAAATTGTATGTATGTGAATCGTGGATTGGGAACTTACGCACCTGGACGCCTATTTTGTCCGCCAGAAGTTACCATAATTACGTTGGCGAGGGCAAAGGGAACAGGAAACAGAGAACAGGGAATCAGCAAACCAGTATCGCTAGAAACAGGGAACTAATATGTTGGGGTTCATCCGGTCAGATTTGGCTCAATTTACGGCTTACACTCCTAATCCAGGGGGAGATTCGGGTAAAGCCATCAAATCCGTTGATCGCGTGGATGCGAATGAAAGTCCTGATGATTTGCCCATTGAGTTAAAAGAAAAGCTGACATGGACATATCAACAGGAGATTGAGGCGAACCGCTATCCCGATGGTTCTCATCAAGCCCTCAAAGACGCGATCGCGCATTATGTGACTGAATCAGCTTCTCTGGAAACACCAGTAACCTCTAGCCAAATCTCAGTGGGGAATGGTTCGGATGAACTGATTCGTTCTCTATTAATTACCACCTGTTTACGGGGAGAAGGTTCAATTCTCGTCGCCAATCCCACGTTTTCCATGTACGGGATTCTGGCGCAAACCCTGGGTATTCCTGTGGTAACAGTTGAGCGTTCTCCGGATAACTTTGAGATTAACCTAGATCAAGCCCAACGTGCGATCGCCCAATCTGAACATCCCCCTATCCGTGTCGTTTTCGTTGTTCACCCCAACTCCCCGACAGGCAATTCTCTCACGGCGTCTGAACTCAAATGGTTGCGAAGTTTACCTGATCATATTTTGGTGGTGATTGATGAGGCATACTTTGAATTTAGCCAAACCTCTGTGGTTAAAGAATTAGCGCAGCATCCCAACTGGGCAATTCTGCGAACCTTTTCCAAAGCCTTTCGCTTAGCCGCCCATCGGGTAGGGTACTGTATCGCCCACCCAGACTTAATTGCCGCATTAGAAAAAATGCGCTTACCTTATAATTTACCCAGCTTTTCCCAAGCCGCCGCCCTTGTCGCCCTGACTCACCGAGATCAACTCTTAGCCGCAATCCCGCCAATTATTGCCGAACGCGATAAATTATTAGCTACATTATCAGAGTATCCCGGCTTACAGGTTTGGTCGAGTTCTGCCAATTTCATCTACATTCGCCCTCGCCAACTGAAACAAAATAGCTTAAGCCAGATTGTTCAACAAATGAAAGCCCAAGGTACAGTCATCCGGAATACAGGTGGCGGATTACGGATTACTGTGGGTTCTCCTGAGGAGAATCAGCGCACCTTACAGCGACTGTACCAAACCTTTGAGAAGGATTCGCATTTCGGTTATTCTTGACAATCCGCGCTAAATTTATTGATGCATTGTTTAAACCAAGTAGACTTCAATGCCGTCAGGTAACATCCTAACTGCCATAGATGCCCTAAATTGGCTCATCAATGGAATCGATAAAACCACTCTCGAAACTGAACTTATCGCTTCAGGTTGGACATCCACTCCAGCCAAAGGTGGATCGAAAAGCGGTCAAGGTACGATCTGGACAAGCGTAGACACTCAATGCAGCGTCAGAATCATGACTCAACGCGATGGTTCATCCTACGTTCGCGTTTACAATGGTCCTGGAGGTGGCGCACCCGGAGAACAACCCCTAAACTCATCAGGAAAACCTGGAAGTCGTCGAGACAGCCACTTTATCTTACTCCCCTAACCCAACTCATTCGCCAGACTATGAACTTTGAAGAAATTTGGAAACAATACGACTTTACCGAAGCAGAATTGCTTTCAATGGAGTGGCAATTCCCCTATGATTATATCCTCAACCTCAACTACTACTGGGAACTCAACTCAACCAACACTTATCCTGAAATCGCTAACACTGACCAACCCCTAAAACTGATCTTGAAATCTTGCATTCGCCTTAACGTACAACTGTACCCAAATCCCAATGAATTAGAACAATCTCCAGCCAACCTTGGCACAATTATTGGCTGGGGAAAAGTCACTCCTTCACCTTGGTTAGAACAACTCTCTCTTTCCCCTAGCGACTGGCTGCATCTATTTTTTGACATTGGTGGAAATAACAAACTTGAAGCCCTTTGCCATTCGCTAGCTATCGAACAGTTAGCACAACAACCTTTAGCACTAACTTCATAAGTCACCAGGGATGGAAGTTATTCGACACCAAGATGCGATCGCCTGAAACACCGTAGGGGCGCACAGACGTGCGCCCTCAATACTTCAACTAATCACCAGTTCTCAATAGACGAAAACGCTCTATCTTAAAGGACAGGTCATTTGCTCGGATTCTTTCTCAAGCTGACGCACTAAGTCTTGATCTCCTTTTGCCCTCGCAACGTCTAAGCGACGTTCTAAGGACTGACAGATATTTTCCAGATGAGTAATGCTGGTTTGCTGAAAGGCTTTTTGGCGCGAATTCTTCAGAAACCAAGAACGAGTTCCAACCATCGTCATCGGTGTCTTGACCTGGGTAGACTTAACAACACGGGGTTCACCTGTGTGATATCCAGCACCCCGCCACTTCAAATCATGGGTCGGTGGGGGTTCAGGAATATGTCTGAGATAATGAAACCGCCAATTTTGACCCCGATAGGTGCCGCCAATCTCGCCTTCGCTTATGTCTAATGTGGATGGTGTTTCATCGTAATGAACACCCCGATAACAACGTTTCATCTGCCTTGTCTCCCTTAAGTCTTTAAAAAAAATGATTTGAATTGAGTGATGTCTAGACTCTAAGCGTCTTAGCTGCGCCGATAAGTGACACCTCGATAGGTCAGTTCCACTGACCCTTGGCGTCCAACTGAGCCTGGGCGTCTCCGGTGCAGCTTCGGCTTGTGAATTTTCCAAGTGTGACCCCGGTATGTGCCACCAGTCTCACCTTCGGTTACGTCTGCCATTAATGGCTCTGAATCGTAGTTGACTCCTCGATAATGAAGTTTCATGGTTTACGCCTCCGATTGATTTCCACCACCAGCGAATCTCTGCTTGGGGGGAAATGAGCTCCTTGCTCTAATTGGACTGAAAACGCATCTGACTTTGGATAGATTCCTGAATTCAGATAGCTTTATCAAAATATTTCTGTATATATTTTTACATTTTTGAGCCAAAAGTGTCAATTATCCAGAAATGATCACATAAAAGTGGTGATTTCCCACCAATTCCAGTACCGAGGCGATGAGGAAGTAGGGGAAGCAGGGGAAGCGGGGGGAGCAGGGGAAGCTGGGGGAGCGGGGGGAGCAGGGGAAGCTGGGGGAGCTGGGGGAGCTGGGGGAGCAGGGGAAGCTGGGAGAGCTGGGGGAGCTGGGGGAGCTTGCTTAAGGCTGTAACTCATCAACCTGAAATCTGCTGTATGACAAATGACAAATGACAAATGACACAAATGACAAATCACCATAAAATACCGCCAGTCTCCACAAAACTGGCGGTGTCAATTCTCAGATATTCGGTTCAATTGAGAACAGCGATCTATCCTACATTGCAGAACCAACGCCTGCGTAGGCACCATAGAAGAAAAGACCAACAACGACTAGAACACCTGTTCCAGCAATTGTGGCGACAACCCACAACGGAATTTTTCCACTTCCAGACACGGCTAATACCTCCTAGTTCAAGCTAACGAATGATTGAGTTGAGTTAATTAAAGAAATAACTGGAAAAGAGAATGCCCAAAACAAAAACCAACAATAGACCGAGAAACAGAGAGGTCCGGTTCAGTTCAACTGGCTGGTTATTCGGATTGGGAGAACGTTCTGGCATGGATTTTATCTCCTATCGTTGAACAAATTGCATGGCGGCGATCGCGCCGAGGAAAAAGACGGTGGGAACCGCCAGCGTATGAACCGCTAGCCATCTAACGGTAAAAATTGGATAGGAAACGGGTTGATTGGGAGTATTAGTCATGATCTTTTACAGAAATCTCCAAATTTTACTTTACTTTTTGGTAAATTGATCGATTTGCTTTTTCGCCTCGTAGCGATCGCTCACAATCGGAACTTCCTGCTGCGGTTGCGTGAAATACTCGTTTGGACGGGGTGTGCCAAACACATCATACGCTAGACCTGTGCTGACAAATAGCCAACCTGCAATAAACAGAGCCGGAATTGTGATGCTGTGAATGACCCAATAACGAATGCTGGTAACAATATCGCCGAATGGACGCTCACCAGTAGTTCCTGACATAAATGCTTCCTCCTTCCCAGTAACAGTTATAATTCACTCGACCTTACTATTTTAAAACATCGAGCTGGCTTTATAGCCATGATCAAGCCGAGATAACAGTCAACTAATTTATCAGCGATCAAGCCGTTGTTTTTGCTGGGGGTTCATACTTGAGCAAAACACCTGCTTGACCAATAACAAATCCCTGTTCTGGCGTGATAAAGACAACTTTGTAAAAGTTGGATGGCACATCTTCTACTTCGCGATCTTTGAGCCAAGTTTTGCCACCGTCAAAACTACAAAGCAAATTCCCACTACCCCCGGCGAGCCACACTTCATCGGGAGTTCGGTAGGCTAAATCCAGTAATCCCCAACTGGTGGAAAATTCGGGATAAATTGGCTCTTCCCAAGCCTCTAAATCTTCGCTACCACTAAATTGCAGCATTCCTCCTCGTGCTAATCCCCAGAGACGTCCGTCTTCGGTGAATCCCATATTTTGCAGACGCTTAGAACTACTACGTTCATGCTGTTCCCAGGCACTTTGACCGGGTTCCCAGGTTGAGTAAAAGTTCCCCCTAGCTGAAACCGCGACATATTTGCCATCGTTAGAACGGGAAATATTGCGAAGGACACCCACGGCTTCTTCGACCTGGGCTTTCCAGGTTTTACCTCCATCCTGGGTATGGTAAATTGCCCCAATTGTGGTTGTCATCTCCGCTGATTTGGGACCCAGTGCCAAAATCGTGTTGGGATCGCCGGGTAACTTCTCACTTAAGGGGATGCGTACCCAGGAAACACCACCATCAGTGGTATGCAGCAGAATTGAGGGTTCGCCCACAATCCAGCCTTCGTCATCGGCAAAACTCACGGATGTGAAACGATATTTATTCTCATCCCCAACATCAAGGACTTTCTCCTGCCAGGTTTCGCCACCATCAGTGGTTTCCAGGAGGGTGGAATTGCTGCCAACAAGCCATCCATGACTTGGGTTATTGGTAAACCCAATATCCCGTAGCGTTTCTTGGGTGGGTAAGGAAACCAGCTCCCAAGGGTTATAGCTCAAGGGTTCGGCATACTTACAACTAATACACAAACAGGCGATCGCGAAGACTATTAAGATTCGTTTCAAGGTTTTCATGAAATCGCTCATTGGCAACATGCTGTCGTTTGGCGTAACTGAGACATTGGTGTATTAAGGAATTGCCTCCTCGGTTCAGCGCAGTCCGTATAAACTTATAAAGAAGATAACGCCTAGCAGTAAGGCTCCAAAAATCAAGACATTTTTTTGACCTGGGGTCAAACGGTTCACCCCAAAGCCATAGCTGAGGTTCTCCTGAAACCCAGAGGGGGCACCACTGGCACCAATATCCTGAAATTGGGGCTTTTTCGCACCGCATACTGGACAACGCCAGTCGCTTGGTAGCTCTTCAAACGGCGTCCCGGCGGCGATATTACGGTTACTATCTCCCTTGTTTGGCTCGTAAACGTAGCCGCAAGAGCGGCATTCGTAACGACTTGGCGCTTGTTCCGCCAAGGTTTGCTCGTTAGCTGGTTCGATCATCGCTGGCAAAATTAAGTTGATGCAGCAAATCTTAAAACGTATGTTAAAAAATTTATCATAATAACCGACATTACGCACCAGGGAAGATTGGGAGCAGGGGAAGCTGGGGGAGATGGGGGAGATGGGGGAGCAGAGGGAGCTGGGGGAGCTGGGGGAGAGTCTGTAGGGGCGGGTTTTACCACTAACGTTTCGTTTTCACCCTGATATAACTAAACCCGCCCCGACCTAACCGTTCAATTATCACAAATGACGTAGCTTGCTTCTTTTCGGGAAGAGAGTAGGACAAATGACAAACCTTTATCTAGATCGCGCAATGCGCCAACTTAATAGAATAACTGGAATTATCCCAACCAGAACGATCGCTAATGCCGGTGCAGCCGCTTCCACTAACCGCTCATCCGATGCCAGATTGTAGACGCGCACGGCAAGGGTGTCAAAATTAAAGGGTCGAATAATTAAAGTTGCTGACAATTCCTTCATTACGTCCACAAACAGCAACATCCCGGCGGTGAGTAATCCCCCCCACATCATCGGTGCATGGACTTTGACTAGGGTACTCGTGGGACTGTACCCCAAGGAACGGGCAGCATCGTCTAAACTGGGCTTAATTTTACCTAAACTGGCTTCCACACTATTGAACGATACGGCAAGGAAGCGTACCAAATAGGCATAAACTAAGGCGGTAATCGTGCCACTGAATAGTAACCCAGTGGATATGCTAAATATTGCCTGCATTCCCGCATCAATGGCATTATCCAGTCTACCAATGGGAATTAAAATCCCCACAGCAATCACTGAACCCGGTACAGCATACCCCATCGCCGCAATCCGCGTGGCTAACCGCATCACCAGGGTTGATCGCAACCGTAATCCATACGCCATGATGACGGCGATCGCAACACCCAAAACCGCTGTAACTACTGCCAGAATAAAACTATGACGGGCATAGACCCAAAACTCGCCCTCTAGCGTCGTCGTGGTATTTTTAAGCGTCATCTCCAGCAGGAGTGCAGCCGGAAGTAAAAACCCCAGACTCAATGGCACAAAACACGCCAACGACGCACCGATGCCGCGTATACCCTCTAACTGATAACTGGGCAGTTGGCGATAACTGTTTGTGTTTTGATAATATCGTGCCTGACGCCGTGACCATCGCTCTAACCAAATTAACGCCAAAATAAATAACAGCAGAAATGCCGCTAATTGGGCGGCGGCGACTCGTTCCCCTAAACCAAACCACGTCCGATAAATACCCGTGGTGAATGTCTGCACGCCAAAATACTTCACCGTGCCAAAATCATTTAAGGTTTCCATTAAGGCTAATGCTACACCGGCTGCGATCGCGGGGCGGGCTAAGGGTAATGCTACGGTAAAAAAACTGCGCCACGGACCACACCCTAGACTGCGGCTGGCTTCTAACGTACAAACCGATTGCTCTAAAAACGCTACCCGTGCCAATAAGTAGACATAAGGATACAGCACCAGGGTTAACATGAGAATTGCCCCACCCAGGGAACGAATATTCGGAAACCAGTAGTCGCCATAACTCCAGCCAAACCCATCTCGTAACGCGGTTTGAATCGGTCCTGAGAAGTCCAAAAAGTCGGTGTAGGTATAGGCTAAGACATAAGCAGGTGCGGCGAGGGGTAATAATAGCGCCCATTCAAACAGGCGAGATCCGGGGAAACGACACATCGTCACTAACCAGGCGGTTCCCACACCGATTAAACCAACACCACAGCCGACGCCAAGCATCAGCCAGAACGAATTTGCCATGTAGCGCCATAAAACCGTTTGCGCCAAATGCTGCCAAATCTCACCCGCATCTGTAAAAATATTGCTTAATACAAATAAGACAGGGGTAGCGACTAAAAGCGCGATCGCTAAAACCACCAGCGTCCAGAAATTGATTCGCCGACGTCGTTCTTTTCCTTGAACGAGATCCGGTTTGGGGAGAGTAGAGGTAGATTGAGTGGATTGGTTCATCTTAACTACGGCACAAGAAAAAGAGCGATTTGCCAAAGTGTTACATTATACCGTCGCCCCCATTAAATGCGATAATTCTTTGGCGAATGACCAATGACCAATGACTCTTGACCAATGAGCCGAAAAATTATCCGCACAACCAACGCCCCTGCACCCGTCGGTCCTTACAACCAAGCGATCGCGGCGAGAGGGGAACTGATTTTTGTCGCGGGTCAAATTCCCCTTGACCCCAAAACCGGTGAAATTATTGGCGAAAACGATATCACCAAGCAGACGGAACAGGCGATGGCAAATTTAGCCGCGATTCTGGAAGAGGCTGGGGTTCAGATGCAAGATATTGTCAAAACTACAGTTTTTCTATCAGATATGAATAATTTTGCGGCAATGAATCAGGTATATGCCCGCTATTTTGATGAAACCTCCGCCCCCGCCCGTGCTTGTGTGGAAGTTTCCCGACTTCCCAAAGATGTTTTAGTCGAAATTGAATGTATTGCAATTGTGCCTTAGATATTGCCAAAATGTGGCATTCCAGGACATTGGAGGAATAGGATCAGTAATTATCCGACAGCGCGTACCTTTAGAAAAGGGCGAGTCGATATAGGTTAATTCTCATACCACCTACGATATGCAGCGACTCGCCCCTACAACCGCGATAATCCCAATAATTCCAATAATCCCGATTGCCCCGTTTGCACTTTCAAAAGCGTGAATCAGGAATTATCTAACACCGCGTCCATAAAAACAATTGTAGGGGCGACCCGCCGCATTCAATTCACACCACCCAACCCTTAATGTTATCGGGTCGCCCTCCACCAGGTATCGGAAATTATCTAACACCGTGTCCATAAAAACAATTGTAGGGGCGACCCGCCGCATTCAATTCACACCACCCAATCCTTAATGTTATCGGGTCGCCCTCCACCAGGTATCGGAAATTATCTGACACCGCATCCATAAAAACAATTGTAGGGGCGACCCGCCGCATTCAATTCACACAACCCAACCCTCAATGTTATCGGGTCGCCCTCCACCAGGTATCGGAAATTATCTGACACCGCATCCATAAAAACAATTGTAGGGGCGACCCGCCGCATTCAATTCACACAACCCAACCCTTAATGTTATCGGGTCGCCCTCCGCCGAGTACCTTTAGAAAAGGGCGAGTCAATATAGGTTAATTCTCACACCACCTACGATATGCAGCGACTCGCCCCTACAACCGCGATCATCCCAATAATCCCGAAAATCTCGACAATCCCGATAGTTTCTGAAAAAAGCGACAGATGCAATATCTGAGTCTAAGCTAGATCTAAGGTGGATTCAATCCAACTCAGGTAATGATCAGTCTCTGGTCATTCTGCCATGTCTAGATCCAGATAAACCAGACAACGCTCTCTCATCTATGAAATTCCCTTTTCATTTTATCAAAGGATTTTCCTCCCTGTTTAAGCGCGTTAACCTCTTACTCATCGCCCTGATTGGAATTGGGTATTTAGGCAACTATTTCAGTCTATCCCTATTTTTTGGGGTGGACTTTTTATTTGGCAGTATTGCCGTCTTAATGGTGGTGTATTTTTATGGCATATTCTGGGGGACTTTAGCCGCCTTCATTGCCAGCAGTTATACCTACACTCTTTGGGGACATCCCTACGCCATTCTTATTTTTACTGGGGAAGCCCTATTTATTAGCTTGCTGTTGCACCGTAAGACGGAAAACATGCTGCTTCTCTCTGGTATCTATTGGGTGCTGATTGGTATGCCTCTGGTTGGGTTATTTTATGGAGGCGTTTTAAATGTTGGCGCGACTCAAACCTGGTTGATTGTCTTAAAACAATCAGTTAATGGTATCTTTAATGCCTTGGTTGCTACGCTAATCATCACGAACTTGCCATTGCAAACTTGGCTCAATATTCGACACAAATCCAACCGACTTTCGCTTCAGCAGACAATTTTTAATCTACTCGTGGCTTTTGTCTTATTCCCGGTATTAATTTTAACCGTTTTTAACGGGCGGCAGATTCTCAACAATATTGAATCAGACATTCGTACTGAACTCAACGCCACATCTGCATCCCTCGTCGCTAACCTAAATTTTTGGTATCAGCAACATTTACATGCAGTTGAGGAACTAGCTGAGATTGCGGCTCAATCTCCAGAGCAACCTTCGGAGTTGTTACAGCAAAGTACTGAATTAATTAAACGCAGTTTTGCTGATTTTATTAATGCTTATGTCACCGATACCAATGGCACAATAATTGCCGCTCAACCCCGATCCAATCCAGACGGGGAATCAACCATTGGCTTAAATATTGCCAAACACTCGTTACTAGAGCAAACTGCCGCTAGTTTAAAGCCGATTCTCTCCGATGTCCATATTGATGATGCGTATCCATTACCTCATGTCGGCTTAAGTGTGCCAGTCATGGTCAATGATCGTTTTCGTGGTATTGCTTATGGCTCCTTGGATTTAAGTCACATTCAGGAATTTCTAAAACTGAATATTAAAGAACGAGAATTACAAATAACATTAGTTGATCATCAAAATAACTTGATTGCCAGTACCCAGTCAAATGTGAGTATAATGGAACCCTTTGATCCGCGTCAAGGCGGTGAAATTCGTGCCATTGATGCTGATATTTTTCAATGGTTACCCCAAGATCCTGGCACACCAATCATGGTGCGTTGGCGAAATTCTTTTCATGTCCAAGAAGTCTCACTCGATCCCGATCTTCCTTGGACGTTAATTCTTAAAATTCCGACTGCCCCTTACATTGATAATTTAGAAGTACTCTACCTGCAAAACCTGGCAACAACACTGCTGATTATGATCTTAGCATTGCTGGTTGCCGTTCTGTTAAGCCATCGATTAGTAAAACCTCTATTTAAATTGGCGCAGGTAACAACTAATTTGCCCCAAAAACTTCTGGATAACACTGTTCCTGTTGATTGGTCTCAAAGCCGAGTCCGGGAAATTCATTCCCTGGTGAGCAACTTTAAGTTGATGGCATCTGTACTAATTCAAAAATTTCAGGAAATTAAACAGGCAAAAGAAACCTTAGAAGAACGGGTACAAGAACGCACGCAAAAACTATCAATAATTAATAATGAACTTGCCATCGAAATCAAAGAGCGTAAACGGATAGAATCCCTATTACGGGAACGAGAAGAACGCTATGAACTAGCTGTTTCGGGGACAAATGATGGAATTTGGGACTGGGATATCTTAACCAATGAGGTGTATTATTCTCCCGTCTGGATGCGGATTCTTGGCTATGAGGAGAATCCCTTGTTAAACCGTCTATCAAGCTGGTCTGATCATGTTTATCCGGATGATTTACATCAGGTAATAGAGGATATTAATCATCATTTAGCTGGGCAAACCCAGATTTATGAAAATATCCATCGCATCAAACATCGAGATGGGCATTATCTGTGGATTGCAACGAAGGGGCGCTGTATTCGCGATCGCGACGGCAATCCCTACCGTCTTGTTGGCACTATTACTGATATTACCGATAAAAAAATTGCTCAAGAACAACTCAAAGCGGCAAAAGAAGAAGCCGAAACAGCTAACCGCACCAAGAGTGATTTTCTGGCAATGATGAGTCACGAAATCCGCACGCCGATGAATGCAGTAATTGGCATGACCAGTTTGTTGCTGGATACACAATTAACCGCCCAGCAGGGTGAATTTGTCGATATTATTCGCAATAGTAGTGATGCCTTACTGACGATCATTAACGATATTCTCGATTTCTCGAAAATTGAGTCAGGGAAGCTGAATTTAGAGGAACAGCCGTTTGATTTACGGGCTTGTATTGAAGAATCTTTAGAGCTATTATCGTCGAAAGCTAGAGATAAAGGGATTGAACTTGCCTATTTAATGGACAGCCAAATTCCTGAGTCGATTGTGGGTGATGTAACCCGATTACGCCAAATTTTAGTCAATCTAGTTAGTAATGCGGTTAAGTTTACTGAAACTGGAGACGTGGTGATTTCAGTAACCCCTACGGCTGAAATATCAGAGGAGCAAATTCGTTTACAATTTGCTGTGCGTGACACAGGAATTGGGATTTCTAGAACCCGAATGGATCGGCTATTTAAACCCTTTAGCCAAGTCGATGCATCAACCACTCGTCAATATGGCGGTACAGGATTAGGATTAGCGATTAGCCAGCGACTGAGTGAACTAATGGGAGGCAAAATGTGGGTGGAAAGTGAAGAGGGTGTGGGTTCTACCTTTTATTTTACCGTGATCGCGACTCCAGTTTCCTCAGATTCAGAACCCGATAATCGAGAGCAAGTATTGAGTGATAAACGTCTGTTGATTGTCGAAGATAATTCGGCGACTCGGCAAATGTTGACTGAACAAGCCCAATCCTTTGAGATACAAGTAGAAGCTACCGCCTCAACCACGGAAGCTTTAGGATGGTTAAAAACAGGAAAACGCTTTGATATAGCGATTTTGGCATCCCAGATTCTCCAGATGGAGAATTGGAGTTTAATCACGCAAATTCGTCAGCATCCCCATTGTCAAAACTTACCGATAATCATCTTAGGATTGATCGGGCAAGTCGAGACACACTCAGACACAGGATTACCAAACCCCAGTCGGGCGATCGCGGGATATTTACATAAACCGATTAAACAGTCTCAGTTGTACAATATCTTAGTCAATATCCTGACTCAGGAGGTAAGTGTACCAAGAAAGACTCGTTCCCATTCATCCAAATATGACCCCACCTTTGCTCACAAATTCCCCTTGAAAATTCTCTTGGCGGAAGACAATGTGGTGAACCAAAAAGTGGCGGTTAATATGCTGAAGCGGTTGGGATATCGACCCGATAGTGTTGCCAATGGGTTAGAAGTCTTACAAGCGTTACACCGTCAATCCTACGATGTGGTACTCATGGATATCCAGATGCCAGAAATGGATGGATTAACCGCAACACAACAGATTTGTCAGGAATTTTCAGGATCTGCCCGTCCTCGGATTATCGCCATGACAGCCAATGCCATGCAAGGCGATCGCGAAGAATGTTTGGCGGCGGGGATGGATGACTATATGAGCAAGCCTATTCATGTTGATGTTTTAAAACAGGTCTTGAGTCAATGTCAACCGCCGACAACGGAACAGCCGACGAAACAGCCCGTTCTTGATCCAGGGGTGATGCAAACCTTGCAAGAAATGGCAGGAGATGAACTCAGCGAAGTTATTAATTGTTACTTACAAGAAGCACCGGAATTGTTAGAATCCATACATGATGCCGTTAAGCAAAAAGATACTGAATTGCTGTATCATAAAGCACACAGTCTCAAATCCAGCAGTCAGGCATTAGGAGTGCTCAAACTTGCCCAGCTTTGTCAACAATTAGAAGCCCTGGGACGGGCGGGTACAATAGGCGAAGCGGAACAGTTAGTTTTACAGGCAATTACGGAGTATCAACAGGTGAAGCAGGCGCTTGAGTGCGAAAGTCAGTAGAGTGCAAGTGCAGTTAGGCTTGGCTCTTATCACCCGACGTTGTAAACTTTTTGAGAAGTAGGTTAGCTAATTCCCTATCTGTTTAAACCGTCTGCTGTCTGCCCTCTGATTTGTGTTGAAAAAAATCGATAAATATCTGTTCAGTCGCCACCCTCAACCCCGCTTACAAGGCGCTTGGAATTGCGCCCAAGTCGGATTTTTTATCTTTCCCTGGTTTCCTGCTTTGGGGGTTGTGGGTGTGAGTTTTGCCTTACTCGGAACCTGGTGGCAAGACTATCGCCGGATTATCCAGCGTCCTCTAAACTGGGGACTGGGAATCTTGAGCCTTTGGCTAATTTTCAGCGCCAGTCAAGCCTATAACCCCACCGAAGCATTCCTCGGTTTAGCCAATTTCTTGCCATTCTTGGCTTTTTTTGCCGCATTCAGTTCCTTAATTCAAACACCAGCCCAGCTACGGCGTCTCGCCTGGATTCTGGTGATTCCTTCTGTACTGGTTGTGATTCTCGGCTTTGGGCAGTTATTTCTCGGTTGGGCGCACCCACCACAGTTTCCCGCCTTATTGGGTTGGGTATTAGAAGCAAAGGGAAATCCGCCAGGGCGTATGGCTTCAGTGTTCATGTACGCCAATATTCTGGCGGCTTATCTGCAAATTGTCTTTACGTTAGGGTTGGGACTATGGATTGAGATGTTTCAAGCTTGGCGAGCTGGGGGAGCAGAGGGAGCTGGGGGAGCAGAGGGAGCTGGGGGAGCAGAGGGAGCTGGGGGAGCCGGGGGTGTAGGGGCGGGTTTGACGGATAACTTATGGTGTCAAACCGATAACTTAACTAAACCCGCCCTTCTGGGGGAAGTTGGGGGAGTCCTCTTATTTTTAACTGGAGTGGAAATTGCTAATGCGATCGCGATCATCCTCACTCATTCCCGAAATGCTTGGGGTGGGGTGATTGTAGTGGGTTTGGCTTTTGCACTGTATCAAGGCTGGCGCCCTTTGGTGGGGATAGTAGTCGCTGCGGCTGTCGCTGTACCATCGGCGGCGTTTAGTCCCTCACCGTTACGAGAAGGGTTACGAATGATTGTTCCGGCTTACTTTTGGGCGCGACTCACCGATCAGCTTCATCCCGATCGCCCTGTGGCGTTGATGCGGATAACCCAATGGCGCTTTGCTTTGTCGCTGACTCAGCAGCGTCCTTGGACAGGTTGGGGATTGCGGAACTTTACGTTGCTTTACGAACAGCAGATGGATCTGTGGCTCGGTCATCCCCATAATCTGATGCTGATGTTGACGGCTGAAGTGGGTATTCCGGCGACAATTCTATTTTGTAGCTTAGTGGGTTGGATTTTAGGGCAAGGTGTTCTCTGGATAAATCAAGCGCGATCGCTCTCAAGTCGCGATCGATTAATTGTCTTTAGTTATTTAGTCGCATTCGGCGGCTGTATCCTATTCAATATGCTGGATGTCACGCTCTTTGACTTACGGGTGAATACCTTGGGGTGGCTACTTCTATCCGCGATCGCGGGAGTGACGGCTTCTAAACCTGACAAAAACCAACTGGAACCCCTTACAAATCACTAATGACGATAAGAGCCATTAACTTTAATTGTCCCCACCTACTTACTTACAATTTTTCCAAATAGGTTAATAAATCAGCCATTTCCTGAGGACTCGGCTGAAACTTGGGCATCGGCGGGGTTTGACCACTAATCACCTGTTCAATCAGACCACTTGGAGATCTGTGTTTAGAAATATGCTGTAAGCTAGGTCCGACCTTGCCATCGGCGTGCATACCATGACAATCCGCACAATTAATCTCAAAAATAGCTTGCCCTCGAACTGGATCACCGTTGAGGGACAAAACTTTCTGGATATAGGGATCAGAAACTTGCAGCACCTGAAATCCGAAGATGCCGATGCCGATCACGAACAGTAGGGCGAGTACCACCATGATAATCCGCCGAACTAGGACTTGAGGTTGGTCAAGCTGGTTCTCCAAGGGATCTCCTGCCACGTTGAGAATTTTTGAACAAAGTTGAACTGGACTCACACTGCAACACAGGTAGAGTTACCCAGGAGGATATTAGTGTAACAGATTAGAAAGAAGTATGTCGATTCATAAACATAGCTTAAAATTTATGGACTGAGTACGCAAGCTGGAATCATAAATGTAGTGTAGCCAGCAGTAGGGAAGCGGTTGACTCCCAAATGAGTAGCGATTAGGTCATCTCAGCTAGTAGGATGAGAAACAAGCAAAAAAACTTAGTATTTGGAGAACGATCATGGTTGAACCATTGCTGTCGGGAATTGTTCTAGGCTTAATCCCGGTTACCCTGGCTGGGTTATTTGTCGCGGCGTACCTACAATATAAGCGGGGGAACCAATTGGAATTGTAGAAAATAGCTCGGTGTTGACCCTGAGCGAAGTCGAGGTGTTGCCTATTGCCTAGCGCGTAGCGCTATAAAACACTAAGGCGGTATTTCCGTAGACTTTCTGGCGACAAATTTCCAGTGTAGAGACGCAGCTAGCTACGTCTCTACAGTCAGAATTTTCTTTTACCTTGCCACCTTCCTCCTTATCTTCTGCCTTCTGCCTTCTGCCTTCTGCCTTTAACAGTTGCGGTGTCCAGTGGTTAGGACTATACTCTACCGCTAATTCACCCTGATCAGCCAGGAGTTGATAATGAGCGATCGCGTCTAGAACCGGATTGTACAAATCACTAGCGTAGGGGGGATCAAAGTAAATCCGGTCAAATTGTTGATCAGCCAGCGTTTTTAATCGCCCCACCACATCTCCTCGTATTACCTGAAAGGTTTGCTCTGGTTGAGCCACTTGCCGCCAATTTTGTTGCATAATGGAGCAGGCTTTGCCTTTTATGTCAATACCTACCACTAAAGATGCGCCGCGACAGAGTGCTTCAGCCCCCATAGCGCCTGTACCCGCACAGAGATCCAGCCAACGACATTGGGCGATCGCACCTTGCCAGATGTTAAATACCGCCTCCCGTACCCGTGCTGATGTCGGGCGGGTTTCTAGTCCAGGTAAAGTTTTTAGCTGTCGGTTGCCATATATTCTCATGAATCATACCAAGTCCGGTAACATCGGTTGTGTATAGTGGGAAAAGGGTAGGGGGTAGAAGGGTAAGTTTTTGTCCCAATAACTACGGGTATGATAGACGAACTAAACAAAACGATATGATATCAATGATTATACCCTTGAATTAAGCCTTGAACTAAAGTTCAGGCTAAAAGCTTAAACCCGTTAAAACGGGTTAAAAAACTTACCCAGTAAGCTAGATTCTTACTTTAGCTTTGACGCGGAAATTTATTTCCCAGCTATGGGAGTCAGCGCCATTTAGTTTAAGTCAAAGCCATTCCTGTTAAGCTGATGTACATTTTAATTGGGTATTACCTGTTCCCTGTTCTCAACCGTTAACCTTAATGAAAGTCTAACTACTTAATTTATAAATCACTTATGCAGTCCTACGAAATTGAAGCTCCTCCCTGGTGGGTACAACGCTGGATTGACTTGCTCAATTCCTATCGCTTTAAAAAGCGTTTGGAACGCGCCCGCAAATACGCCAAGGAAGGCAATGTCCTCAGTATTGAGTTTGAAGGTCCCCAGGTATTAGCACGGGTACAAGGAACAGAACCAGAACCCTATCAAGTTTCCCTATCGATTGACCCCTTTACCGAGGAAGACTGGGGTTATGTGGTGGAAACGATGGCGCAAGAGGCTATTTATTCGGCTCAACTCTTAGCTGGAGAAATGCCGGAAAATATTGAGCAAGTGTTCACCGCTAATGGGTTGAGCCTATTTCCCTTCACGCTTTCGGATATTCATTCAAAATGTAGTTGCCCTGATCCCAAAAACCCCTGTAAACATATTGGGGCGATTTACTATCAATTAGGCGATCGCTTTAGTGAAGATCCCTTTGTCTTATTCCAGTTACGAGGACGTACTAAAGCACAAATTCTGGATGATTTGCGTCATTTACGGAGTACAGGGACTGTAGAACTAAACCCTGAGAAAAAAGCAGAGGTTGAGTCCCAATCCAGTCAATCCGCTGTTACATCCAGTCGGTTAGAGAACCAACCAAATGAGGGAGAAGCAGAGGTTGATACCCCAGTTAAACTTCAGCAATTCTGGCAATACGAAGAACCTCTTGATCCCTCTCTGGTTGTCATTACTCCTCCTCCAGACAACCGTACTGTTTTGGATGTCTTAGGGACAATCCCCTTAGCAGCGGCTGATAGTCGTGTCATGCAATATTTTCGGGAAGTTTATCAACTGGTTAGTCAACAGGCGATGATGTCCGCCCTGAATCGGGAAACTTAATCCAAGAAGTCTCCAAGGCAGAAGAAGGAATACTGTCGCCTGTATCCGAATGCTGGATATGGCATGAATTTTCGGGCGTGGGGAATATCAGATGATGCAGAACCTTACAATAGTTGGGGTAATGGTTCAGCGATGCGAGTTAGTCCGATTGGTTTTGCCTTTGATGATCTGGATACGGTGTTACAAGAAGCTAAACGCAGTGCAGAGGTTACTCATAATCATCCCGAAGGAATTAAAGGCGCACAAGCCACAGCCTCGGCTATTTTTTTAGCCCGGACAGGTCACAGTAAGACCGATATCAAGTCTTATATTGAAACCCAATTTAACTATAACTTAAATCAAACGATAGAGCAGATTGCACCTGCAACAGTTTCTTGTCAGGGTTCTATTCCTCAGGCAATGATCGCTTTTCTAGAATCAACTGACTTTGAAGATGCTATTCGTAATGCTATTTTTATCGGCGGGGATAGTGATACGCTTGCTTGTATTACAGGTGGGATTGCTCAAGCCTTTTATGGCGGTGTCCCCCAGGAAATAGCTCAACAAACATTAACTATTCTTGATCAGCGTCTCGGCGCGATCGCAGATCAATTTAGTGTAAAGTATTCAATTTCCTAAGTTGCACCAATTGCCAGCCAATCGGTTTTTGACTCCTCACGCAATATCTGAGTAGAACACTCGTTCAGTCGGCTCATCTTTAATCTATTCTTCCCGAAAAATTTACCACTACTTCAATGACTTCCCAGCGCGACGCTGATTGCAGCGTTTGCGTAAATTATCATAGAATATTACTGTATTACTTGTTTTACATTGTCTTACAGCTCTGAGTGCCTTTCAGACTGCAACCTGAAAGATAGAAACCACTCATCACCGACTGAGAGCAAGTTGCCATTGTGTAACAGCAAGTCAGAATCCTTACTCCTTGCTGAGTAGATTGTCACGCTTTGTAGGGGAGCCTCTATCTGAACGATTTAAGATGAAAGATGATAATGCAGCAGCCAGATCAAGGCGGTAAGGGGAATCAATCCCCAGATGTGCTGTCACCAGAACAAGCGTGGAAACTCTTGACAGCCCTAGTGGGTAAAGAGCGCATGTTGCAGGATCGAGGCGCACAGAAGGTTGTACCCCTATTATGTGAATGGCTGGGATATCTGTCGTTAGGCATAGAATTAGTCGGGCGATACTTAGCCAAACACCCCGATATGTCTTTAACTGATATGCTCAAACGGCTGGAAGCGCAACATCCTGATGCAGCAAGCCAGCCGCCAAGCCAACCGACACTCCAATGGGGAATCAACACCATCTTGGAATGGGTTTGGAGAGAACTCAATCCCCTAACCCAGCAGGTTGGTCAACTTTTGAGCTTATTTGCCCCAACCCTTTGGCGGTGGCAATGGTTAGACTATGCAAGTGATTTCTTGTATTGGAAACAGGCAGATCTCGACCAAGCCCAAACTCAACTGTATCAGTGGCGTTTAATTGAGACAGTGCAAAATCGCCGGGGTTGCTACACAGTTCAGCCCTTAATTCGGGAGTTTTTTCGCAAAAAACTGGAGACATTGGATGCACCCACCGTCTTTGTGTCTCACCCTCCTTTTCCGTTCCCACCAAAGGCGTCGTCCAAGCCGATTTCCCAGTCCCCTCAACCGGATACTCAGTCTTCTTTGCCAAAGCAACTTTCCCATGACGATTCAGCCTCGCAGACGCCACCTCCTAGAGAATGGTCTTCATTTCTCTCTCCTTATCCGGATGTCCCTGGTTCCGGTGAAGATTGCCTGATTGAGCAGCAACTCTATTTTCCGATTACAAATTCCACCTGTTCGTGTCAACCAGACAAACCTCACATTGCTAATTCAGGAGTTTCCCAAAAAAGCAAGAATAAAGCACCACCCTTAATAAAACTTCAGGCTGATGACTTCAGGCAGGCTTTTACCGCTATTCTTATCGAACTGGTTCAGCAAATTCCTGATCATCCTACCCGCGAGCAGATAACGTTTTTGGAGGAGATACTGCCTCACATTCAAGAAATCGCTCACACCCTAGAATCAGCCGTAAGGGATGAAGATTTACTCTGCTTATTTGACAGTTTGGGCAAATTCTCTAAAGGTCAAGGATTAACGGATTTACTTTGGCTATTCGATCGCTTAGGTAGATTTTATCAGCATCAGGGAGTGGGCAATCAGGCAGAATCCTGGTTTCAGCGGTGCGTATCTATCGCCCAAGCCGCTTTTGGCGAGGAACATCTTGATGTTGCTACTAGCTTGAATAATTTGGCAGGACTTTATTATACCCAAGGTCGCTACAGTGAAGCTGAACTCTTTTACCTGCAAGCCTTAGAGGTGAGAAAACATCTGTTAGGTAATCATCATCTTGATGTTGCCACCAGCTTGAATAATTTGGCAGGACTTTACTATGCTCAAAATCGCTACAGTGAAGCTGAACCCCTTTATCTGCAAGTTTTAGAGGTGAGAAAATCTCTCTTAGGCAATTGCCATCTGGATGTTGCCAGTAGCCTCAACAATTTGGGATTATTGTACTATGCTCAAGGTCGCTACAGTGAAGCTGAACCCCTTTATTTGCAAGCCTTAGAGATGAGAAAACGTCTTTTAGGTAATTGCCATCCGGCTGTGGCGACTAGCATTAATAATTTAGCCGGACTCTACAGTTCTCAAAAACGCTACAGAGATGCCGAATCGCTATTAGTTCAGGCATTAAGTTTGAGTGAACAGCACTTAGGAGATGATCATCCTAATACGGCTATTTTTCGCAAAAATTTATCCATTCTCCGCACTCATAAGACGGCTAATCGTCACTGGTGGCAATGGTTATGGTAACAGCAAGATTAGGGAGCAAGATTAGGGAGCAAGATTAGGGAGCAAGATTAGGGAGCAAGATTAGGGAGCAAGATTAGGGAGCAAGATTAGGGAGCAAGATTAGGGAGCAAGATTAGGAGCAAGATTAGGGAGCAAGATTAGGGAGCAAGATGCTCCCACTACTTTATAATTTACCCGTTTTTCGGGAAAAAGACTCCCTTTAGGATTAAACAGCAGACACTTTTAAGCTACTTGGTTCTCCCAGTTTTCCTTCTAAAACTACACCCCGTTGATTGGTGTGGAGATGGCGCAGAATTTTATAAATGGCTTCTATCTGATCAGTCGCCCCCGCTTTCTGTGCCAACTGTGATAAAGACATCGGTTCTCCTTGATCCTGCAACACCTGAATCACCCGTTTCTGTAAATCCAAAATTGCAGAGGCGGCTTTTTTACCTGCTTCCACTCCAGGTTGATGGTAAGCGTTGATATTCACCAGGGAGGCGTACAATCCTACAGCCCGATCGTATAAAGCAATCAGCGCTCCAACCGTGCGCGGATTGACTTGGGGAATTGTTACGGTAATCGAATCTCGTTGATTGTCATACAAGGCTTTTCGGGTTCCCTGTAATAAACCGGATAAATAGTCACCGGACGTTACCCCGGCTTCTACCTGTGGGGAGTGTCCCTCGCGATCGCGCAATACTTCAATAAAGGTGACAAAGAAATTAGGAACCCCTTCGCGCAACTGCTGCACGTAGGCATGTTGATCCGTTGAACCTTTATTACCGTAAACGGCGATTCCCTGATGTACAGTATTACCATCGAGGTCTTTTTCTTTACCCAAGGATTCCATAACTAACTGCTGGAGGTATCGAGAAAATAGCAGCAGGCTATCTTTGTAAGGTAAAACCACCATATCTTTTTCACCCTGACCATTCCCCGAAAAATACCAGGAAAGTGCCAGCAAAGCCGCCGGGTTTTCGTGGAGATTGTGGATACGGGTAGCACTATCCATTTCCTTAGCACCTGCCAGCATTTGGCGGATATCAATCCCTTGCAGTGCGGCGGGTAACAATCCCACTGCTGACATTTCTGAGGTGCGTCCTCCTACCCAGTCATACATAGGAAACGTCGCCAGCCACCCTTCAGATTTTGCCAGTTGCTCTAGGTTACTATCTTCACCCGTAATCGCCACGGCATGGGCAGCAAAGTCTAGTTTCTGGGATTCATAAGCTTTTTTTGCCTCAATCATGCCATTGCGGGTTTCCGGCGTTCCTCCAGACTTAGAAATTATCAAGACAAGTGTGTTAGCCAGACGATCTTGCAGTTTAGCAATAGTGGCATCAATTCCCGCCGGATCTGTGTTATCTATAAAATGAATTGCCAAGGGCGGGACGTTAGGGGCAAGGGCATCGGCGACAAACTCAGGACCCAATGCTGAACCGCCAATGCCGATGGAAAGAATATCGGTGAATTTAGATGAACCTGGGGGATGAATATCACCACTATGGACTTTAGTGGTAAAGGATTCAATCTTCTCTAAGACAGTGAGGATATCTTGACGTAGTTCGGGGGTGGGCGCTATGTCAGGATCTCGTAACCAATAGTGACCCACCATCCGATTTTCATCAGGATTAGCGATCGCGCCCCTCTCCAATGCTTCCATATCCTGAAATGCCTTCTCAAACTTAGGTCGCATCGCCTCGACAAAGGCATGATCAAATCGCATACGGCTGACGTCGAGGTAAAAGTCTAACCCTTGGTGGTAATAGAGCCAGTCCTGATAGCGTTGCCAGAGTGCAGGGGCGTCCATAAGTAGCTTCTCAAATTCCTGTTTTTCCAATCACAAGTTTATGTTGTCCGGGGATCAGTTGTCAGTTTTCCTTTTCCCGTGGCTTAGTCTTATCAGCCTTCTCCTGCTTCCCAGACGCGCCATGGCGCGTCTCTACATGCTCCCTCTGCTTCCCCTGCTCCCCCTGCTCCCTCTGCTCCCCCTGCTCCCCCTGCTCCCCCTGCTTTCTGCCCTGGAGCCTTCTCAAATATACGGCTTGGGCAACACGCGCAAAAACTTGACGATGTGACCCGTTACTTCAATCCCTACCATATAGTTGTCGATGGTAAATCGGTAAAAAATAGCATCTGAGCCGATGGGGTGAAGCCCTGGCAGGTCGTGAATGCTTCTAAGATGCATGAACTTCTCAAAAACCACGTCATAGACCTGCTGATAGGCAGCCGACTCTAGGCTTTTGAGATCTTGTAAAAAAGACCGCGCATAGCGTACTTCTAGACTCACAGGATATACCCCGATTCCCCACGAATCATTCTAGTCTTTCTGCAAAGATTTTAGGGCAGATTGAGCAGTCGCAGCGCCTCTTCACGGGTCATCGCATCTCCGGGTCGAATTGTTCGCATGGATTCTTGCATGGCACAGAGCATATACAAGTCATAATATAACGGTTGCAGCACTTTCCAGGCGTCTGCCAAGCTTTCATCAGGGAGTTGATCCACTAAGTCAGGTAACTGTTGGGTTAAGCGTTGCAATCGACCTCTGAGTAAATTCATCAGGAAAGAATACTCCAATTGAGTAAGTTATAGTTTGCTTATAGGAATGGTACGGTAAAAGGTTAATTGAACTGCTCAAACCCTTCATGGAAGATGAGCGCAGCCGTCGCTCGATCCTAATCCTAGCGCTGGGTAATGATGCACCTGTGTTGCAGCGCATCAGTTGAAATGGTGCTGTGGCGACGTTCATCCCGGAGATGGTGGAAAAGCTAGCAGACTATGGCGAAATTGCACCGGGTAAACAAGCACTTTGGGCATTGTTGGAGTGTGTGCGATCGCATTCTGGTCTTGATACACAACAACGTATTGATAAACTGCTTCCTCGGATTGATTTAGGATGGCATTCTGAGCGAGTAGCGGATACGTCTAGTATTGATGCTCTTGTGGAAAACGTGCGATCGCGTCTCCATGATGACATCCAAACAATAGGGGTCTATAGGTCGGCACATTTTCCCATGGTGAAATAGTACCTAACTTTCGCGATCGCGTCAAGCCCTGATCCTTTTTCTTTCGCGGCGATTATCCTTTTTATGGGCAATGTTCACCTGAATATCCTTTGCGGTTCATCTGTGCAGAAAGGAGATGAATACCGGGGATTTTGGTGGGTTACGGTGGATAGTGAATTCAAGGATTGGTTGGGTCAATTGATTACCACCTAACCCACCCTACAGGTTTCGGTGAATAGGGGTCTATAGGTCGGCACATTTTCCCATGGTGAAATAGTACCTAATTTTCGCGATCGCGTCAAGCCCTTATCCTTTTTCTTTCGGGGCGATTATCCTTTTTATGGGCAATGTTCACCTGAATATCTGAAGGGGTTCATCTGTGCAGAAAGGAGATGAACCCAGGATTTTGGTGGGTTACGGTGGATAAGCTGTTCGGCATTTAAACCTTAATGTCAATAATGACGAAATCCTTGTAGTGCGAGCATCTTGCTCGCTACTAATACCCAATTTAAATGCATGACAGCTTAGCTAATTAAAGGATTGGTTGGGTCAATTGATTACCACCTAACCCACCCTACAGGTTTCGGTGAATAGGGGTCTATAGGTCGGCACATTTTCCCATGGTGAAATAGTACCTAACTTTCGCGATCGCGTCAACCCCTGATCCTTTTTCTTTCGCGGCGATTATCCTTTTTATGGGCAATGTTCACCTGAATATCTGAAGGGGTTCATCTGTGCAGAAAGGAGATGAATACCGAGGATTTTGGTGGGTTACGGTGGATAGTGAATTAAAGGATTGGTTGGGTCAATTGATTACCACCTAACCCACCCTACAGGTTTCGGTGAATAGGGGTCTACAGGTCGGCATATTTTCCCATGATGAAATAGTACCTAATTTTCGCGATCGCGTCAAGCCCTGATTCTTTTTCTTTCGCGGCGATTATCCTTTTTATGGGCAATGTTCACCTGAATATCTGAAGGAGTTCATCTGTGAAGAAAGGCGATGAACCCAGGATTTTGGTGGGTTACGGTGGATAAGCTGTTCGGCATTTAAACCTTAATGTCAATAATGACGAAATCCTTGTAGTGCGAGCATCTTGCTCGCTACTAATACCCAATTTAAATGCATGACAGCTTAGCTAATTAAAGGATTGGTTGGGTCAATTGATTACCACCTAACCCACCCTACAGGTTCCGGTTAATAGGGGTCTACAGGACGGCACATTTTCCCATGATGAAATAATACCTAATTTTCACGATCGCGTCAAGCCCTGATCCTTTTTCTTTCGCGGCGATTATCCTTTTTATGGGCAATGTTCACCTGAATATCCTTTGCGGTTCATCTGTGCAGAAAGGAGATGAATACCGAGGATTTTGGTGGGTTACGGTGGATAGTGAATTAAAGGATTGGTTTGGTCAATTGATTAGCACCTAACCCACCCTACAGGTTTCGGTGAATAGGGGTCTATAGGTCGGCACATTTTCCCATGGTGAAATAGTACCTAACTTTCGCGATCGCGTCAAGCCCTTATCCTTTTTCTTTCGGAGCGATTATCCTTTTTATGGGCAATGTTCACCTGAACATCGGTCTGATTGAGTATTTTTCATATTTCCCGATCAAATTACAACTTTTCTTCCTGTTTAATTAACTTTCAATAAAGAATAAATTATTAGTTAACGGTTGAGATTAGAGAACCGGGAACCGGGAACTGAAAACAGTAATAACTTGAGGCTTGTTAACATTTATTAATACAACAGACATAATTTATGTCCAGGTACTTAAAGTTACCATAAACTTGTAGGCAATCGCCATTGTAGTTGTTTAGAATATCAGTTGACTAGATTATCGGTGAGTAGAGAATTCTCGCTGAGACTAGCGCGAGCGCTCGCTCCTAATTCTAGCGGAGAACGTCGTTCATCGTGTCTTGATTCCAGGCTAGCTGTTTGAGTTACGGTGAAATGACTTATTCTTTTAGCCAAGAAATAAGACGGCGAAGGGAACCGCATCTCCTCAACAGGTGTAAGACAGATCTACCTCAAAAATCCGGACAGGTATAACAGGTTTGGGTAAGTAATAGCGTATCACCGTCAATGGCACGATAGGTCTATTCCGGTTTTCTGATTTTAGTTTAACCCTCAAAAAACCTGTCAAAAAAGAATTATTAATTTAGGGAAATCTACGACGGTGATCACAGCTTACCGTTCAATTTATAAGTAGTCGGACTATAGAGAAACCTATGACTCAAAAATCATTGCTAGAAATCTTTGAATATATTTCCTTGGCTGGCTCTGCTGTCGGGACTGTCGTAGCGGCGACATCTCAGCAGGTGGCTTACGCCGCAACGCCGTTAACCGTGGCGCTGGCGCTGAACCTGTTGAACCGACGCAATACGATACAGCAGACACAGGATAGCACCAGAAGTGCGATCGGGGAAACCTATCAACTGATTCAATCCCTACATCAGCAAGTCCAAACTATCCCCACGCTGAATAATCAACTCAATAGCTTAGACCAACAATTTAATGCTCGACCCGAAAAAACGGCGATAGAGGACTTAAAAGCCTCCCTAAGTGAATTAACCGAGCAATTCACCCAACTGACTCAAACCTTTAATACTCGCCCGGAACTACAAACCATTGAACAGTTGCAAACCACTGTCGCCCAACTGACCGAACAGTTCAATACCCTCAGTACCCGGTTCGAGCAGCTACCGACTGAGCCAGAGGTAGACTTAAGTAGCATTGAACAAGCCGTTTTTGAACTGACAGAGCAATTTAGCCAACTCTATCAACAATTCCATAGTCGTCCAGAACTTGAGGATATTGAGCAAACTCAGGCGGCGATCGCCCAACTCCATGAACAACTCGGTACGATTACGGTTCGCCTGGATCAGTTACCTGCAACATCAGAGGTAGACTTAAGTATGATCGAAGGCGCGATCGCGGAAATTACTAGCCAAGTTGAAACCTTAACCACGCAAGTTAACACCCTACCCAGCGCCACAGGAACCGATCTCACCGGAGTAGACGCCGCACTTTCAGAACTCACCGAGGAATTTAGCCAACTTCAGCACCAGTTCCAGACTCGTCCAGAACTGCAAACCATCGCCCAACTTAGAGATCACGTCGCAACCCTGAGTCATCGCCTGGATGAGTTACCCACCGCACCCCTAACCGACTTAATCAGCGTCGAAAGTGCGATCGCCGAAATTACCCATCAAGTTGAAACCTTAACCACTCAGGTTAACACCCTACCCAGCGCCAGCAACACTGATCTCACCGGAGTAGACGCCGCACTTTCAGAACTCACCGAGGAATTTAGCCAACTCCAAGAACAGTTCCAGAATCGCCCGGAATTACAAATCATTACTGATCTGAGTGAACAACTCGAAACCCTCAGCACTCGCCTGGATCAACTTCCCACCGCATCAGCGGCTAACTTAAACGGTTTAGAACCCGTTATTGCTCAGATTACCAGTCAAATCGAAACCTTAACCGCACGAGTCAATACCCTTCCCCTCTCCGGCGAAACCGACTTCACTGAAATTGAAGAAGCGATCGTCCAAATCCATGGTCAAATTAACACGATTCAGCAGCAATTCCAGAATCGACCCGAACTGCAAATTATTGAGCAATCCCAACGTGCGATCGCAGACCTAACCGAACAACTCGAAACCATTAGCCAGCGCCTGGAACAGCTTCCCACTGTACCCGGCGAAGAGTCAACCGCGATCGCCGAAATTACCCATCAACTGGAAACCTTAACCACTCAAGTTAACACCCTCTCCCCAATTCCCGACACCGATTTACTTGGGATAGAAGGCGCGATCGCGGATATCAGCGAACAACTGGAGACATTAAGCGCACGAGTTGATCATCTCCCCTTAACCGCCACCCCCGAAGCCACCGACTTCAGTGAAATCGAAGCCGCGATCATTGATTTTAATCAACAACTGGGTCAACTCCATCAACAATTTACCACCAGACCCGAACTAGAAACCATTGAGCGATCGCAAACCGAAATTAGCCAACTTACGGAACAATTTGCCATCCTCAATAGCCGCCTTGACCAACTCCCAACGACATCAGAGGAAGGCGTGGAACAGTTGATTGGCGAGATTCGGGGTCAAATTGAAACCCTCAGCCAACGAGTTGACCAGCTTTACCCAGTTTCCCAAACCGATGTCAGTCAGTTAGAACAAGCCATTGCTGACATTACCGCACAAATCGACAACTTAACCCAGCAAGTCAACACCCTCTCTACTCCTTCAGACACCGATCTATTTGACGCAGAAGACACCCTAGGTCAAATTCAAAGTCAGATTAACACCCTGAATCGACAGTTCCAGACTCGACCGGAACTTCCAGAACTTGAGCAAACGCAAAGTGCGATCGCCCAACTGACGGAGGAACTAGAAACCCTAAGCAACCGCCTGGATCAGTTATCCACAGCACCAGAGAGTGATGGTAATGTCACCGCACAAACCATTGCGGAGATCACCGATCAGATTGAAACCTTAACCGAACGGGTGAATACCCTATCCACTCCCCCAGAAACAGATGTGAGTGGAATCGAAACCGCACTGTCAGAACTGACTGACCAATTTAGCCAACTCCAGCAACAGTTCCAGACTCGTCCAGAACTAGAGGAAATCGAGCAATCTCAGAATGCGATCGCCCAACTGAGTCAGCAACTGGAAACCCTTACCACGCGCCTGGATCAGTTGTCAACCACACCAGAGGGTGAGGGTAGTCTCCCTGAACAAACCCTGGTTGAGATTACCCGTCAAATTGACAGCCTAACCACACAGGTAAATACCCTATCCACCCCCACCGAAACCGATGTCAGTGGCGTTGAAACCGCGCTGTCAGAACTCACTGACCAATTTAGCCAATTCCAACAACAATTCCAGACTCGTCCAGAACTAGAGGAAATCGAGCAATCTCAGAATGCGATCGCGGATCTAACGGAACAACTGGACATCCTGAGTACCCGCCTAACTCAGGTACCGACGACACCAGAGGTAGATCTGAGTGGGATTGAACAAACCATTGCCGAAATTGCGGGTCAAATCGACACCCTAACCGAACGGGTGAATACCCTCTCCACTCCCACCGAAACCGATTTGAGTGGGGTAGAAGACTCCCTATCTCAACTGGCGGAACAATTAAGCCAACTCCAGCAACAGTTCCAGGAACGTCCAGAACTAGAGGAAATCCAGCAATCTCAACGTGCGATCGCGGATCTAACGCAACGACTGGAAACCCTGAATATTCGCCTGGATCAGTTACCGATTATTCCAGAGATCAATCTGGGTGGAATTGAACAAACCATTGGCGAGATTACCAGTCAAGTTGAAACCTTAACCGAACGGGTGAATACCCTCTCCACTCCCACCGAAACCGATTTGAATAGCGTCGAAGCGGCGCTGTTTGATCTGACTGAACAAGTCAGTCAACTTCAGCAACAATTCCAGGAACGTCCAGAACTAGAGGAAATCCAGCAATCCCAAACCGCGATCGCGGATCTGACTCAACAACTGGAAACCCTGAGTACCCGCCTAACTCAGGTACCGACAACGCCAGACGTTGATCGGAGGGCGATGGAACAAACCCTTGCTGAGATTACCGATCAGATTGAAACCTTAACCGAACGGGTAAATACATTATCCACTCCCGTCGCAACGGAAACCGATCAAAGCGGAATCGAAGCCGCACTGTCGGAACTCGCGGAACAATTAAGCCAACTCCAGCAACAGTTCCAGAATCGTCCGGAACTCCAGGAGATGGAACAGTCGCAAATCATGATTGGTCAACTGGCTGAACAACTGGAGATACTGACGAATCAGCTTGACCAAACCTCAGCGACGCCGGGAGTCGATTTGATGGAAATCGGATCAGCGATCGTTGATGTTCATGATCGCCTGGATCAACTAACGGCGCGTTTCGAGCAATTTCCGGGGACACCCGACACCGAACCCGCACCGATTCAACCCACCCTTACCGATTTAGTCGAAGAGGAGGTTGTTGCACCTCCCCCTCCCATCCCCACAATCCCCGCACTGGAACAAATTCAGCAACTTCCCGAAAATGAGGCGATCGCACCGCTTACGGATAAGCTAAAATCCCTGAACGAACAGTTTCACAATCAGCCTGCGACTCAAGCAGTTGAGGGATTAAAAATGACGCTGATTCAGTTAACGGATCACGTCAACATAATCACATCTCGTTTGGGAGGTTTACCGACAACGCCAGACCTAGATCTGAGTGGGTTAGAACAAGCGATTACCGAGGTTCACACCCAACTCGACGCCTTCAATCAACAGTTTAATGCACGACCGGAAGTTCAAGCTATTGAGCAATTGCAAGAGGCGATCAATCAGTTAGGTGAGCAGATTTATACCACCCTGGTGCAATTTACTGAAGAATCGGAATCAATGTCCAAGAAGGAAAAAGATGACGCCCTCAAGGATATCGATTTCCAGTTAGATGCGATGGAGTTGTGTCTAGAGAACCTACCCATGCTGGCTGACTTAGACTTCAGTGGGGTGGAAGGAGCGATCGCCGCGATCGACGAACAGCTTGACAGTTTAACTCAAACCATCGCCGAGAATCAAGCTGCACTCTTTGAAGTGGATCTCAGCGGTGGAGAGGAGGCGATCGAAGACATTAATCGTCAGATTGAGGCGCTCAATCAAAAAATCAGTTCCCAATTAGATAAAGCGACGATAAAACAATTGGAAGACGCGATCGTTCATCTGAAAAAACAGCTTAATGCGGTTACGTTTACCCTAGAAACATTACCCGTGGCGTCAGATGATATAGACTTCGGTGGAGAAGAACCAGACATCTCTGATTTACAGTGGTGATTGGTCATTGGTCTTATGTCCTTTGTCCTTTGTAAGAACCGTATAATCGTAGGGTGCGTTAGGCGTAACCACTTATATTAATTATCCTGTTAATGGGAATATCGCCGTAACGCACCATGATTTGCAATGTTAATCAACAACTGATTACCGAAGATATTACGCTCTATTCTCTACCGGATGATTTAGAAGATTTGGTGAGTATTCTGGTTGGAATTACCGACAGGGAAAGTTAAGACTGATGAAACAGTTAGATCAGGGCACAATAATATCGTACCCCTACCCAATTAATTCGCTCTAAGCAATGGTAGGGGCATGGCAATGCCATGCCCTATTTAATTCCTATTTTCTGATTCACTCTTGCATTTTTCCACAATCATGAGATTCTACGTCCAACCAATTTCTCGCACCAATGGTGCGAGTTTTTCAAATAGCTTCAGGCGTATGTTAATCGGGGCGGGTTTAATTACTTATTTGCCTTTTTCCACTATCGTGAGTTTCACATCTCAAATGTAAACACTATTATATTAAGGGAAGGAAAAGCCGCGATCGCTTAACTCCTATTCAAAAAAATTCAGTTAGCCATGCATGAATGAGAATATTCAATATGAACTCAAGTAGTCGCAGAGAAATATTAACAATTGGTATGGACATGAGAGCAAAGGCAGGAGCTACAACGGGAATCCATCCGTATTGAGTAAAGATGAAAAAGCCAATGCCAAACACTACAATTAGCGCACCGATTGTACTCAAACCCAAAACCAGGGGATGACGTATTTTCCAGGTCAAACTCCCCCCAACTAGCGCCCATCCTAAAATCCATAAAATCTCCTCCCATTCTGACCAAAACCCAAGCAGGGGTCGCCCATCTAGTACCGTACTCAACAGTTGACTGACGATATGCCCATGGACAACTACTCCTGGCATTTTTTGAAGAACTTCCCCTTGGGAACTGTAGGGCGTGGAAAACAGATCATTTTCTGCTGGATCAGAAACCCCAATCAGGACAATGCGGTCTTTAACTAAGCTCGGATCAACACGATCTTCGAAAACGTCTGTCAGGGTCACACTATCGGCTAACTTTTGGCCAGTGCGGTAATTCAACAAAATTTGATAGCCACCAGTATCCGCTTGTTGGTAACCCCCCGATGTGGGAGATAGGGGTTTAAAGACGATATCACCCCATTTTAGATACTCCTTTCCGTTTTGCTGAATAGTTTGTGGCTCAATTCCTTTTTGTTCGAGGTAGTACCGGGCAAGTTGAAAGTTAAAAGAAAAACGGGTGGTACAACCTTCAGGAATGTCGGCATTGTGAAACAATAACGCCCGACGCACGACACCCCCTTCATCGATGGCTAAATCCGCAAAGCCAACTTGATCCTGAGACACCCCTTCGGGTGGGGGAGTCCCTCGGCTGGTTTCGTTACCTAACCTACAAATGGGAATAATATTATCGCTGTTTTTAAATAGTTGGGTTAATTGGGAGTTACCCGGAGGGATGGGAATATCTCGATACATATCCAAACCAACCACCGTGGGTTGATGCTGCTTTAGCTGAGAGAGGAGTTGATGCATCAGAGCATCGGTCATGGGCCACTGCTCTAGTGATTGAATATCATTCTCAGTCACTTCGACTACCAACAAACGGGGGTCTGGTGGTAAACTCGGTCGCAACTGCATCATTATATCAAAAACATTTAGTTCCCAAGGTTCTAGTCTTTCAAACTGCCGTGTTCCAAACAGTAAAACTATCAGCGCTATGCTAGTCAATATAGTTCCTGTAAGACCTGAAATAGTTAAGTATAAGCGCATAAGGTAAGTCTGAAAATATACTACAAAAATTGGTTCTTCCGTACCTGTTATGCTAAACTAACTTTAATGATGCCAACAAAGCAAGCATCTTAATTTAAAATTAAGGTGACATAATAATTTAATACTAGGCGTTCTGATCACAATCATGCCGAAGTTTAAAATACTTCAAGTTTCCCATCATGTAAGTGAGGGCTTGAGGTAAGGCAACAGAGAAGGCGATCGTTGATTTAGATTCAACCACTAACACCCACTGTCGTTACCGTAGGGTGGGCAAGGGTTATAAACCTTCAAATGCTTATTGGTGGGTTGCTCTTGCCCACCCTAAATAAAATCTGAGGAGAATTGTTCATTGGTTGTTGGCGTCAGATTAAATCTCTCTCGCAGGTCAAGTAAGCTGGTGATTGTTTTGGATATGGCTTTGGCTTGTGCCATAGTTGCTCTATTTGGTATTTCCAGTTTAAGGTGTCAGCAAGGTTTGCTGAGGATAAGACACATCGGGGTATTTATACCGGAAAGGAACCGGAAAATAAATTAAGGTCATTACGGCTCAAGCCGTCTAATTATTTGCTGTATATATTGATAAATCTCTGTGTTACCTTGTTGCTGAAAAAGAGTGGCAGCTTGGCGAAAATCCTCAAGGGCTTTTGGTTGATCTCCTAAGTTAAGATAGGCAACACCCCGATTGTAGTAGACATTAGCATTGTCAGGATTACGTTGAATGGCTTGATTGAAATCCGCGATCGCTCCTTGGTCGTCTCCTAGGTTAGAGCGAGCAACACCCCGGTTGTTGTAGGCAATAGCATAATCAGGATTAAGTTTAATCGCTTGATTATAATCCGCGATCGCTCCTTGGTCGTCTCCTAGGTTAAAGCGGGCAAGACCCCGGTTGTAGTAGGCAGCAGCAAAATCAGGATTAAGTTGAATCGCCTGATTGAAATCCGCGATCGCTCCTTGGTAGTCTCCTAGGTGAGAATGGGTAATACCCCGGTTGTAGTAGGCTTTAACATCATCAGGATTAAGTTGAATCGCTTGATTATAATCCGCGATCGCCCCTTGGTAATTTTCTAGCTGATAGTAAGCATTCGCCCGTCGATGGTAAGACTCTGCATTGTTGGGACTTAGCTGTAGTGCTTGAGTTAAATCAGCAATAGCCCCCTGATAGTCTCCTTTCTCTGCTTTGATTCTTGCCGAGTTAATCAGGTTTTGAACTGTCGGCTGTTGGGCGACAACAAGATTCGTCAAAGCGACGGCAAACTGAGGCTGTACCCACACAATCGCTGTACCGATGAGGGCGGCTGGTATGTGATTGGGAAACTTGATCATTGTCTCGACTACTCCGCAGATTAAACGAATAATGTATTCTCCCGTTAATATTGGTGGGTTACGGCGGATACTTCATTAAATGGTTATCATTTCGATTTAGATGCCGCTTAACCCACCCTACGTTACTATTTGGTATTTCCAGTTTAAGGGAGCAGCAAGGTTGGCTGAGGATAAGACACATCGGGGTATTTATACCGGAAAGAAGCCGGAAAATAATTTAAGGTCATTACGGCTCAAGCTGTCTAATTATTTGCTGTATAGATTGATAACCCTCTGTGTTACCTTGTTGCTGAAAAAGAGTGGCAGCTTGGCGGAAATCCTCAAGGGCTTTTGGTTTATCTCCTAAGTCACGATAGGCAAGACCCCGGTTGCCGTAAGCAGCAGCATAATCAGGATTAAGTTTAATGGCTTGATTGTAATCGGCGATCGCTCCTTGGTAGTCTCCTAGGTCAGAGCGGGCATTACCCCGGTTGTAGTAGGCATCAGCATCACCAGGATTAATTTTAATCGCTTGAGTGAAATCGGCGATTGCTCCTTGGTAGTCTCCTAGGTTAGAGCGGGCATTACCCCGGTTGTAGTAGGCATCAGCATCATCAGGATTAATTTTAATCGCTTGATTGAAGTCCGCGATCGCTTCTTGGTAGTCTCCTAAGTCAGAGCGGGCAAGACCTCGGTTGTTGTAGGCCGCAGCCAAATCAGGATTAATTTGAATGGCTTGATTATAATCCGCGAGCGCTCCTTGGTCGTCTCCTAGGTTAGAGCGGGCAAGACCTCGGTTGTTGTAGGCCGCAGCCAAATCAGGATTAATTTGAATGGCTTGATTATAATCCGCGATCGCTCCTTGGTCGTCTCCTAAGTCAGAGCGGGCAAGACCTCGGTTGTAGTAGGCAGTAGCATCATCAGGATTAAGTTGAATCGCCTGAGCGAAATCCGCGATCGCTTCCTCGTAGTCTCCTAGGTTAGAGCGGGCATTACCCCGGTTGTAGTAGGCATAGGCAAAGTCTGGATTAAGTTGAATCGCTTGATTGAAGTCCGCGATCGCTCCTTGGTCGTCTCCTAGGTCAGAGCGGGCATTACCCCGGTTGTAGTAGGCATTAGCATAGTCTGGATTAATTTGAATCGCTTGATTGAAGTCCGCGATCGCTCCTTGGTAGTCTTCTAGGTCAGAGCGGGCAACACCCCGGTTGTTGTAGGCATAGGCAAAGTCAGGATTAATTTGAATCGCTTGATTGAAGTCCGCGATCGCTCCTTGGTAGTCTTCTAGGTCAGAGCGGGCAGCCCCCCGGTTGCTGTAGGCTTTAGCATCATCAGGATTAAGTTGAATCGCTTGAGTGTAATCCGCGATCGCTCCTTGGTAGTCTTCTAGGTTAGAGCGGGCATTACCCCGGTTGTTGTAGGCATCAGCATAGTCAGGATTAATTTTAATGGCTTGAGTGTAATCGGCGATTGCTCCTTGGTAGTCTCCTAAGTCAGAGCGGGCAAGACCTCGGTTGTAGTAGGCAGTAGCATCATCAGGATTAAGTTGAATCGCCTGAGCGAAATCCGCGATCGCTTCCTCGTAGTCTCCTAGGTTAGAGCGAGCAAGACCCCGGTTGTTGTAGGCAATAGCATCATCAGGATTAAGTTGAATCGCTTGAGTGTAATCCGCGATCGCTCCTTGGTAGTCTCCTAGGTTAGAGCGAGCAAGACCCCGGTTGTAGTAGGCAATAGCATAATCAGGATTAATTTTAATCGCCTGATTAAAATCCGCGATCGCTCCTTGGTAATTTTCTAGCTGATAGTAAGCATTCGCCCGCAGATAGTAAACCTCTGCATTGTTCGGACTCAGTTGTAGTGCTTGATTGTAATCAGCAATAGCCCCCTGATAGTCTCCTTTCTCTGCTTTGATTCTTGCCGAGTTAATCAGGTTTTGAACTGTCGGCTGTTGGGCGACAACAAGATTCGTCAAAGCGACGGCAAACTGAGGCTGTACCAACACAATCGCCGTACCGATGAGGGCGGCTGGTATGCGATCGGAAAACTTGATCATCGTCTCGACTACTCCGCAGATTAATTTGGCTGATTCAATAAACTGTTCGGCATTTAAACCTTAATATCAATAACGGCGAAAGCCTTGTAGTGCGTTAAGCGAAGCCATGCCGTAGGCTTTGCATCTTGCTCGCTACTAATACCCAATTTAAATGCATGACAGCTTACAACAGAGAACAGAAGGTTGTCAGGTTTTTTGTATTTACTTTATCACGAGAGCTGGACAACCTCTCTCCAAAGGAAGAATGGGGTGAGTTTGACGCCTGTTGTATCAAACAAATGGTAGGGGCGCACGCTCCGTGCGCCCGATTTAACCCTTCGACCCTTCGGCACACTCCCTTCGACTTCGCTCAGGGCATCGCTTCGCGGCAATTGAGCGTTCGACTGAACTTCGACAGGCTCAGTTGCCGCGCTCACGCCGAAGTCCTGTCGAAATTCAGGGTTAACCGTGTAATCTATTGCTTGATTTTAGGAGTTGTCGGTTAGGTTGACGTAGGAAACCCAACCAAGTTTAGGATTATTGTCTGA
>NZ_DS989876.1 GCF_000155555.1 Coleofasciculus chthonoplastes PCC 7420 | reverse complement strand
GGGATTCCACTAGCTTGACCCAGATTTGGTGTTGCCAGCATTCGACGCGATCGATTTGCTGGAGGGGAATGTTAAGAAATGTAGCGACTTGGAGGCGTATTTCGTCCAGAGAAAATTGGCGAGGATCAATTATCCCAGCCGTGATCAAGTTCCGAGACATGGTAAATCACTCCTGATTTGGGTATTTGCGGTAGCGTTGGCTTGATTTAGGACAGTTGATGCTGGATTTGTGGCAATATCGGCTTTTTGGCCCGGAAAACCGCCCAAATCCTCAACCCTAAATCGATTGACCCAAAATCTTAGCCACCCCGCACAAATTGCCATAAAAAGTCGGAGTGGCTAGAGGAGTGTTACTATTTCTTCTAGCCTCCAGACTGCTTGCTCAGTTTGGGGGTTAGCTGCTCAGAGCTGCGCTAACAGCTTTGAGTGGCGCTAAGAGTTTTCGGTTGAATTTGGATTATCTTAGCAGATTGAAGGATTTATGTTGCAGAGTCAAGGCTTTGTTACAAAACTTTATTGGTGGGCATGGCTGAAGCTACGTTGAGGTAGTCGTTGGGAATGTGATTCAGGAATGCCTACCCGACAACTACAATTGGAGAATGTTGAGATTAAATTTTGCTATGTATGAAATTACACTGCGGTATCACCCATTTTAGATCAGCTTGATACACTTCGCTTTCGCTGCGATCGGGAAACCCGCGCTGCTGTGCTGAGGCTGGCTGGAGAATCACCAGATTCGTAGTTTGTTTTTAGGTAATCTGTTAAAATTTTTCAAGCAATGACCACACTATAGATAAGGTAAGGAAGCGTCAAAATGGAAGACCACAAAGAAAATAATAGCAGTATACAGTTACATGAAATATATGGTTTAACGAATGAACTAAAACCTATCCTTCCGTTTCTTTATCAGGAAGTACCTATAGCAGAACGCCGAAACATTCTCATTGCCTATCAAAGATTATTGGGATTTCCAGCAGTGACAGGGCAAATAGACGGCAGCCTACTATCATGGGCTAAGGGTGGCATTTTTAGTTATGGATTACGTGATGCGATTGTAAATGTTTTGACAATTATTCTGCCTGTTATTGAACAAGAGAACCACTGTGATGTACGGGAGCCAACAAACTATGAAATTGAGAAATTATCCATAGCTTATGAATCTCTGAGTGAGCTAGCAAAATCCATAGCTTTCAGTAAGCAGGAAGAGTATTGTGAATTTCAGATGAGCAAAAGTTATATAGATGATATGTATTACAGTATCATGATGTTAATCCATAGCCTTTTGGATGAATCTACCCTAAAAGAAGGAGATAAAGCGATGCTAAAATTCTTCCGAAATTTGGTTGAATTTGCTCTGGAAGAGATAAAATTAAAGACATTCTTACCTATTCCCCAAAAGGTCTCTTATCGATTCACAAAATTTTTATCAGTATGCTTGAAGCAACCCATAATAATTGTAGTACCAGAGCTTGATGATAGCGGGCAACTGAAACTTATCGAACAAGTACAACCCCTTTGGATGAGACATTTGGGACGTACTCCAGAAGAACAATTAGAAAGAAATAAACTAGCAATGGCTTGGGCTAAAGCAAGAATGGAAAAGATTGAAAGCAGACGTAATAAACGGAATCAATAAAGTGATAGTTCTTTTAGACTCTGGAGTGCTGGGATTACTCGCTAATCCGATTCAGATATATCAGAAGCGGAAACGAATGAAATATATCAATGTACAGAATGGTTATATGACCTACTGTCTAAATCCGTGTATGTAGTGGCTTCGGAAATTTCTGATTATGAAGTTAGGCGAGAGTTGATTCGGATAAAAAGTGAGGGTATAAGACTTCTAGATAATCTGAGAGAAGTAATTGAGTTTCTCCCCTTAACCAAAGAAGTAATGCAAAAGGCGGCAGAGTTTTGGGCTGAGGCACGTCAAAGTCATATACCTACGGCGGATGCTCAAAATATTGATGCAGATATGATTATTTCTGCTCAATGGAGTCTCTTGAGTCAAGAATTTCCCGGACGTGATGTTTTGATTGCGACAACCAATATTCGGCATCTAAGGATATTTGCTGAAGAAAAGGCAATGGAATGGAAGAATATTATATTATAAAATATTTAGCCAATTAAGTTAAGTCGTAGGTTGGGTTGAGGAACGAAACCCAACACCAAAACATGGTAATCTTTGTTGGGTTTCGCTTCGTTCAACCCAACCTACCTTTATTAATACTACCAACCTGTGTTACGTCACGACAATTGAAAAAGGGCGGGTTTGAACTAACGTTATTATCAATAGCGTAATGAAAGTCCATAAACCCGCCCCTACAGGGGTAAACAATTAGAAAAAATTAATCATGCCACAAGGCAATTCCGCCTAATAATCCGTTAATATTGGGGACAATTTTGACATTCGCTGGTAACTCGAAGGTGATTTTTTTCGCTTCTCCGCCACCAATATAAAGATAGTCGTAATTAAATAACTCGGCTAGGGTCGCGATCGCACGTTGTAAACGATTGTTCCATTTCTTCTCTCCCTTCTTCTCTAACGCCGCCCGCCCTAACCGTTGTTCGTAGGTGTCGCCTTTGCGAAAGGGGTGGTGCGCCATTTCTAAATTGGGGACGAGTTTACCATCGATAAATAAGGCTGAACCAAATCCTGTCCCCAGAGTAATCATCAATTCCACCCCTTTACCCTGAATTGTGGCTAATCCCTGTATATCTGCATCGTTAGCCACCCGCACCGGCTTGTTTAAGGCTTGAGACAGGGTAGTCGCGAGATCAAATTCTTGCCAACTGGGATCTAAATTCACAGCGGTTTTGACGACTCCAGCCATAACTACGCCAGGAAAACCCACAGATACGCGATCGCACTCTCCTTGGGCGGCGGCTAATTCTGCGATCGCGTCAATGACAGCATCCGGTTTAGCGGGTTGGGGTGTGGTGACTCGATGGCGTTCAGTGATTGGATTTCCCGCCTGATCTAACACGATCGCCTTAATTCCACTTCCACCAATATCTACACTCAGGGTACGGCTGGATTCATCTGCTTGCGCCATCGGATTTTGATCCTCCTGTTTCAGATAAAAAAATAGGAAACCACTACAACTACAACATTTTGATTGTGTAGGGGCGGGTTTAGGGACTAACTTTGATTGTTTTCCCTAGCTTAGCTGCAAAACCCGCCCTTTGTTTGAGTTTTGATTGTGTAGGGGCGGGTTTAGGGACTAACTTTGATTGTTTTCCCTAGCTTAGCTGCAAAACCCGCCCTTTGTTTGAGTTTTGATTGTGTAGGGGCGGGTTTAGGGACTAACTTTGATTGTTGTTCCCAGCTTAGCTACAAAACCCGCCCTTTGTTTGAGTTTTGATTGTGTAGGGGCGGGTTTAGGGACTAACTTTGATTGTTGTTCCCTAGCTTAGCTACAAAACCCGCCCTTTGTTTGAGTTTTGATTGTGTAGGGGCGGGTTTAGGGACTAACTTTGATTGTTTTCCCTAGCTTAGCTACAAAACCCGCCCTTTGTTTGAGTTTTGATTGTGTAGGGGCGGGTTTAGGGACTAATTTTGATTGTTTTCCCTAGCTTAGCTACAAAACCCGCCCTCCCCTCCGTTCGTTCAAAAGCTAATCGTGAAACCCGCCCTTACACACAATTTAGAACGGTTCAGATTAGATCATTTTCGCCCTCGCCCGTTCTGAACGTGCCTCAGCACTTTCCATCACATCTGCCATTTTATGCACCATTTCTCCTGGATAGTTTTCTAACACTTTTGTCGAGAGAGAAACGCGATTCGTCCCTTCATCTAAATCAATCACGATCGCTTTAATCGATTGACCCACCTCAAACATATCCGTCAAGGATTCCACCATGTTTTGGCTGACTTGCTTGATATGCAACAAGCCAGTAATCCCTTCTAATTCCACAAACACACCAAAAGGTCTGATATTGGAGACAGTACCTTCCACTAACTGTCCAACCTCTAGCATCGAGAAACTTGCAGCGCGAGTGGCTTCCCGTTGGGAAAAGACTAACTTGCTGCGATCGCGATCGGCTTCCAGGATGCTAACGGTTAAACTTTGACCAATCAACGACTCTAAATTCCCCCGTTGATTCAGGTGCGATCGCGGAATAAATCCTCGCAATCCCTGCCAATCTATCGTCACACCACCTTTATTCACGCCAGTCACCTGCACCTGTAGCGACTTGCCACTGTCTTGCACTTGCGCCAATTGATCCCAAATCTTATTGATTTCCAACTGACGCCGTGATAGAGTTATCTGACCTTCAGCATTCTGTTCCCGAATAATCAGAAACTCTAACTCTTCCTGCAATGGCAGCACCTCTGACCAATCTTCTACGGGTGCTACTGACACTTCCCCTCCCGGAACATACGCCAAGGATTTCCCGCCAATATCGACATAAACGCCTTCCATCTCGTAGCTATGCACTTTGCCTCGCACCACCTGCCCTTGACTAAATTCATAGTCATACTCTTCTAGGGCTTTGGCAAAATCTTCCATGGAAAAGGCAGTTTTGCTGGTTTGAGAACGGGTTGATTCTGAAGTCATGAGTATTAAGTGTTGAAAAAATCGATGTATCATTTATTATTTGCCATTTGAAGTTATTGATGACAAATAATTGATGACGAATAACTACAGTTCCTGCTGAAATAGCGTCTTCACTTTTTCCCAAGCATCTTTTGCCGCTTGTGGGTTATAGCTAGCACGTTGATCGCAGAAAAATCCATGATCAGCGCCCTCATAGCGAAAGATCTGGTGGGAAATTTGCTGCTTTTTCAGTTCAGCTTCAATCTGGTTAACTTGTTCAGCCGGGATGCTAGCATCGTCCAAACCAAAGAAGAGATGGATGGTTCCCGTAATATCCTGAGTGCGGGTAATCGTTGGTTCATCTCCTCCTGGCGTCATCGTGGCAATTCCTGCACCATAGAAGGAGGCTGTGGCTTTGATGTCGGGTAAGGTTGCCGCTAGATAGGCGACATGACCCCCAAAACAGAAGCCGATACAGCCGATCGCATTCGATTTAACGGGTGTTTGCCCCCGTAAGTAGTCAATCGCCGCTTGGATGTCACCCAGCAGTTCCTCCGCCTTCGTTTGCGCCTTATACTCCTTACCGATTTTCAGGTCAGCTTCTGTGTATCCCGTTTCAAAACCGGGGGCTTGGCGTTGATAGAGGGCGGGTGCGATCGCGACATATCCCTCTTTGGCAATCCGCTGAGTCACGTCTCGGATATGGTCATTCACGCCAAAAATTTCCTGCAACACGACCACCCCTGGTAAAGACTTCTCTCCCACGGGCATCGCTAAGTAAGCGTCTATTTGTAGAGAGCCGTTTGTAATCTTCACCCAATCGCTTTTGATTTCTCTAGCCGTCATAATTCAGGTTCATGCTGTTGTTCGTCGATCTATCGCAGTCCTCGCTGCTATGGCTTTTGACCTTCTGGTCAACGGTCAAACTTCTGCTTAATTGTAACGCTCACGTCCCCCCAATTCAGCAAATTATTTACGGATTATTATAATTCTATTGGTTTACTTATTATTTTTCAAGGATTTATTGTCTATTTCTGGGGGTAAGCCACCCTCTAATGATTTGGACAAACCAGAATAGGATTTTAGTTTTCAATCTACTGATTTAAACAAACAAAAATTCTGTTGCACTTTGTAAGCCGATCAAACTAGACTATTTAATAAACACATATCATTAAGCTAACAGATTACCTGTTTTGTTTTTGCTCAGGAGCGGCTATTTAAATGTACAAGAGCTTAGTCAAGAGGGTATTCTGGTATAAACCGCCAAATGATACATGCTTAGAGAAATGCCTAGGTCAGGACTAGAGGGTCAGCCACCCACCATCCGATCTTCAACTGTACGTTATACTCTTGTGTCTATTGAAGAGCAAGTGCTTGGGAGACTTTATAATGGTTCAGCATCATATCCAGCCCGATAGCGAAATCCCTGCTTCAAAGCAGCTATTCGACCAAATTCAGTTTGCGATCGCCTCTCGTCAATATCCACCGGGACATAAATTGCCCAGTACCCGTCAGTTAGCCATGGAGACGGGGTTGCATCGGAATACAATCAGTAAAGTGTACCGCCAGCTTGAAGAAACAGGACTGGTTGCATCCATCGCTGGATCAGGGATTTATGTCAAAGCCCAGGGTCATGAAGGTGGCACTCAGCGCCAATCTCCGATCCTCAAGCAATATCCACAAGCATCCAGCATTGTTCAGCAGAGTCTGGACGAATTACTCTCGCAAGGATGTTCCCTCAATGAAGCCCGCGAACTCTTTTTAGCCGAAATTGACTGGCGGTTGCGCTGTAGTGCTAGAGTGCTGGTTACCGTAGAGTCACGAGATATGGGCGCAGGGGAGTTAATGGTGCAAGAATTGGAATCCGCCCTGGGAATTCCCGTCCAGTTAGTCCCCTTAGAAGAATTAGAGCAAACCCTAGAACGCACCAATTCCGGTACAGTCGTCACCAGCCGCTATTTTATCCAAAAAGCCGAAGCGATCGCCGCGCCCAAATCTGTGCGGGTGATTCCGGTGGATATCCACGATTACGGAGAAGAAATCGAAATTGTTAAAACTCTCCCCAAAGATAGCTGTCTGGGCTGTGTAAGTTTGAGTGGGGGTATTCTACGGATTGTAGATGTGATTATCCACAGTTTGCGTGGGGATGATTTACTCCTGATTACCGCTCAGGTTAATGATAAATATAAACTTAATGCCTTAGTCCGTAGTGCGCGAACAATTATTAGCGATCAAGCCAGTTATGATGCCGTTAAACGGGCAATTCTAGACGCCAGGGATGATCTGATCCGTCCGCCTAAGCTGGTTTGCAGTGAAAATTATATTGGCACAAAATCGATTAATTTACTCAAACGTGAGTTGGGTTTAGGGTAATTAAGGGTTGCTGAATAAGGATTGTGGTGAGGATAGGGAACTCTTAACAGGGAATGGTTGTAGTGCGAGCGTCTCGCTCGCTATTTTGTATGTTTTTATCTATCAAGTTATCTCAGTGCCATGCCTAAGTTTACCTTTGCCGCTATCTCTCTAGACGATCTAAAATCCTTCATTCACCTCCATGAAGGATTCATCGGTAACTATGAATGAACCCAACTAATTAAGCGATTAAGCTAGGTTTTCTTCAAATCAAGCCAATCGCTACACATATAAGGAAAATTTATCACCTTATGTACGGGAGAACCAACCATTGCCACAATCTATTTAGGGTCTGCTGAATAAGTCGAAGAAACACAACTGATGGATTAAGTAGTTATATAATACGACAGCGAACTTAAGTTATTGTTGTTAACGATTCGCTTAATTATAAGGTTTAATAATGAATTGACGCCGAAAAAGACTTGATTGTGGAATATATATAAAAAAGACAAAAAACCTGCCTGAGCAGGGCAGACAGATTCATGACGAGGAAAGTAATGGCAATAGCTGTTTCGGACGTATGAGGTAGTTTAGCCATGACGCGACTTAGGCTATATCTACGTTTTGATATGCCAAATTTTCCTTCAATATTATTGCGAATTCTCTCGTCTTCTTGAGCTTGTTTCTTTAATTCTTGACTGACATTGGCTTTCGGTCTTCCTAAGGGAGGGCCACTGATTCTAATTCCTTTTTCTTTACAGAAGGATCGATTGGCTCGACTGCGATAGATTTTATCTACATGAACGGATTCTGGATAGAATCCTGTGTAGTTATAATAAGCTTCTATTTGAGCTTTTAAATCGACAGATTCATTAAAGTTATCCCAACTGATACGGTCTAAAAATACGTATCCATCTCTTACACTTGCCGATATTTTAGCTCCAAATTCTACGGCAACTCCCGCTTTGCCTCTAACTATTGGACGGATATGGGCTTGACTCACATTTACTATTCTATGCTCAATTCTATGAACTTTATTATTGTACATCCATTCTTGCTGACGATAGATTTCGCTAACTACCAACAGGCTCTTATATTCAGTACGACTCAATGCCCCAAGACTAGACCCTGCCTTAACTAGCGCGTCTATACTCCCCAAGTTTCTCTTTATGTATTGCAGTTGTTTTTTTATTGCTTTTCTTATTTCTTTTCTTGTTTGTCTCTTTTTCTTTGCTACTTTTAAGTAATTCTTTCTGGCTCTATTTCTATAAGTTTTTGGTTTTTTATTTAGTTGATCCTTCAGGGGTTCATATAGACTGTCTATTATTTTTTCGGTTTTGACCCTAGCTTTATTTAATATCCCCAAATCATTGGGATAACTTATATCTCCTGGCACACAGCTTGCATCAACTATTAGTTGTCCTTTATTGGCTGACTCTCTTCTTTCTTGACTTTGGATTTCGGCACTTTTTTTTTAGCTTCTTCATCCGTCTCTGTTTGACTTTTCTTCACCATTTTCTCATTTATTCGGTTGACTAGATTCACATTTATCCTTTCCCGGAATCTGGCCAATAGTGATGAGTCATAAGGAGCTTCGCTGCTGTAATGCCTTTGACCTATAAAGTATTGTAAGTAAGGGTTTTCTTTGATTTGTTCGACTGTCTCTCTATCACTTATTCCTAGTTTTTCTTTGATTATTAATGAACCCAGTGCTACCCTAAATGGTAGCGCTGGCGCTCCCATTTCCGCAGAAAAATTTTGGGCATATTCTTCTTCAAATTCCTCCCAAGGTACTAAAGAAGCCATGATTACCCAGCGGTTATCCTGTGATAACTTTCCTTCAAATGGTAGTTCAAAATCTTCGGCTTCCCTGGGGGCGTTCTCAACTTTTCGGTACATCTACCTGATCATGATGCAAGGATTTTGAGCAATTTTACCAGATTCATGAACACCAAGTCAACTGTAAATACGGCTCAAAGCATTGATGGTTAAGGGTTTCGGTCTTGTGCAGCAAGCCCTATTTAGGATTGCTATATAATTTAGATAAAAAGGACTCCACCTTTTAATTTAAATGGAGTCCGAATGGGTGTGACTAAATGAAGCGAAACCTAGAGAATACGGAAGATAAAGGGATAACGGAAAGATTGATCGGGATTGTTCAACACTTTCAAAATTGCGATAATTGGCATAACGACATTCGCAATAGCCAAAAGACCCAGTAGGGGCCAACCAATAAGCACAATCGTCAAGATGCCAAAGATTAATCCATAGAGCCAAAGGTTAATGTGAAAGTTCAGCGATTCTGTCGCGTTTTCTTTGACCACTGGGTCATCAGACACTAACAAAACGGCGATCGGAATACCGATAGATATTACCGCCGCACTAATAAATATTGATCCATGACAGAGGGCAGATAAAAGCTTGCGTTTGTCGCTATCATAAACATCATACGTCATGCGACAGTCCTCCTTTCCCTCAAGGGAAACTAACTCTTCATTCTGACTGTAGCAGGTTCTCTGAACAAGACAGGTCGTAAATTCCGTCCTACGCAGGGGGGATATTCCTCTTATAAGGTACACAGATCGCCGACTTCTTGGAGAAGTCGGTGATCTTACTTGCATTTGCATACCCTATACCTCATATCCCCTTCACGCCGTCAAACTCACCTCTGGCTGAGGTATTTGTTGCTGTCGATGTTGCTGAATCGGAATCGCGATCGCGAATTCTGCGCCTTGTCCCGGTGCGGATCGACAGTTCAGCTGACCCTGATGTTTATCGACGACGATTTGATAGCTAATGGATAGTCCTAATCCGGTTCCTTTCCCCACAGGTTTGGTGGTAAAGAAGGGGTCAAAGAGTTGACGCTGAGTTTTCTCAGTCATTCCCGGACCGTTATCGATAATCCGGATCGCAACTTGGTTAGGTGCGATCGCTTCAGTCCGAATCCGAATTGTGGGATGATTTTGTCCATTATCCGTGGTTCTTGATTCCTCTAACGCATCGATCGCATTACTCAAGAGATTCATAAACACCTGATTGAGTTGTCCCACGTAGCATTCGACTTTGGGTAAATCTCCATACTCTTTGACAATGTTAATTTCCGCATATCCCGGTTTTGCCTTGAGTTGATTTTGCAGAATCAGCAATGTACCCTCTAACCCTTCGTGTAAATCTACCGCCTTGACTTCAGCTTGATCCATCCGGGCAAAGTTGCGTAACGACAGCACAATCTGACGAATCCGCTTGGTTCCCACTTCCATTGATTCGAGTAGGTGAGGTAAGTCGTCTCGCAGAAACGCTAAATCCATCTGTTCCGCTGTCGTTTGAATTTCTGGGACAGGTTGAGGATAGTGCTTATCGTAGAGGGAAATTAACTTCAGTAAATCTTGAGCATAATTTTTCGCATGGACTAGATTCCCGAAAATAAAGTTAACTGGATTATTAATTTCATGGGCTAACCCGGCGACGAGTTGTCCTAAACTGGACATTTTCTCCGTATGAACTAATTGGGCTTGGGCATGTTGCAAGTCGCGCAACGCCTTTTCTAAGAGGGTGGCTTTTTGCTGGATTTCATCCTGCGATCGCCTGAGTGCAACCTCGGTTTGCTGACGTTCTCTAATTTCAGCTTCTAAACGCTTATTGGCAGCTTCAAGTTCCACCGCACTGGCAACATCAAAGGCTTTGGGCATTAATGGTATTAATTCTAGGGCAGTATAGACCGAAATTAATGCTGTGATTGCTTTGACTAATCCAGATAGCCAATAATCGGGATGCCAAATCGTCCAAATTGCCATCGCATGAGTAGTACCGCAGGCAATGATAAAAGCGGCAAACATGAGAAAGATCCGGGAAAACGGCAAATTCCGTCGTTGATAAACAAAATAGATTAAGGTTAGGGGAATTGAAGCATAAGCTAGGGCAATGAAGGCATCGGATAGAAGATGTAGCCAGACTAAACCGGGCTTCCACAGGTAGCAGTTGCCATGAGGCATGAAAAGTGGGGCAGTCAAACTGTGCGTGATAAACGACTGCATAATGTCTCCTTCTAGTCAATAATCAGCTCTTATCTGGTAAAATTAAAACGGTTTGAGGGGACTCAATCAGTGATCCGTGAAACAGTGAACTATGACTCAGCATACAGTCCAGCATACAGTCAGGAACCCGACGCCTCCTTGTTACCCCTTACTAACCCTGATTTTTGATGGTGGAGGATGTAACCCTCTAGCCAAGAAATAAGGAGAAAAAATAAGGAGAAAGTTCTCACCCTGTTAACGTTTGAACCTGAAGCAATTTGATTGACTCAAACGGCGCTAATTTCAGTATTCCCCAAAATTAGCAGAAACTACACCTTCTAGGGTTATAGCCTATAGGGTTAATTTTGATAAAAAAAGCTTGACGATTTATGACTTAGGATATAGAAAATACTAACTCAAGCCAACCGACACAGAAGCTCAACTTCTATAATAGAAGGCTGAGTGTTCCGTAATTAGGCGTTTTGAATGTCCACTGAACTTAAGGCTGAACTGCAAACGGCGGTTGAACACCGACGGAATTTTGCGATTATTTCCCACCCAGACGCGGGGAAGACGACGCTAACCGAGAAGCTGTTGTTATATGGAGGTGCGATTCACGAAGCCGGGGCGGTGAAAGCACGACGGGCGCAGCGAAAGGCAACGTCAGATTGGATGGCGATGGAACAACAACGGGGAATTTCGATTACTTCAACGGTGTTGCAGTTCGCGTACAGGAATCGCCAGATTAATTTGCTGGACACGCCGGGACACCAAGATTTTAGTGAAGATACCTATCGCACATTGGCGGCGGCGGATAATGCAGTGATGCTGGTGGATGCGGCGAAGGGGTTGGAACCACAGACGCGCAAGTTGTTTGAAGTGTGTCGGATGCGATCGCTACCGATTTTCACATTTATGAACAAAATGGATCGTCCGGCGCGGGAACCCTTGGAACTGCTGGATGAAATTGAGCAGGAGTTAGGGTTACAGACGTATGCCGTGAATTGGCCCATTGGTATGGGCGATCGCTTTAAGGGCGTGTTTGACCGCCGTCTGCGGCAAATTCACTTATTTGAACGAACAGCACATGGGAGTAAGGAAGCGGGAGATACGGTAATCGATTTGGGGGATTCCCGGATTGAAAAATTGCTGGATCAAGACCTGTATTATCAGTTGAAAGAAGAACTAGAACTAATTGAGGGGATTGGACCCGATTTAGATTTAGAGTTGGTGCATCAGGGTCAGATGACGCCTGTATTCTTTGGCAGTGCTATGACCAACTTTGGCGTCAAGCTGTTTTTGGATGCCTTTTTAGAGTACGCCATGCAACCCGAAGCCTACAAGTCTACCGAGGGGGAAATGCCACCAACCTATCCCGACTTCAGCGGATTTGTGTTTAAGCTGCAAGCCAATATGGACCCCAAGCACCGGGATAGAGTGGCATTTGTCCGGGTTTGTACGGGTCGATTTGACAAGGACATGACTGTGAACCATGCGCGGACTGGTAAAACGGTACGTTTGTCAAGACCTCAGAAGTTATTTGCCCAAGGCAGGGAATCGCTGGACGTGGCATATCCAGGGGATGTGATTGGGTTAAATAATCCAGGAGTGTTTGCGATCGGGGATACGATTTACAATGGCAAGCGTTTGGAGTATGAAGGGATTCCTTGCTTTTCTCCAGAATTATTTGCCTATTTGAAAAATCCCAATCCCTCTAAATTCAAGCAGTTCCACAAAGGGGTAACTGAGTTGCGCGAAGAAGGGGCGATACAGATTATGTACTCGGTGGATGAGTCCAAGCGCGACCCAATTTTAGCTGCTGTGGGACAGTTGCAATTTGAGGTGGTACAGTTCCGTTTACAGAATGAATATGGCGTAGAAACGTTGTTGGATATGTTGCCCTATAGTGTTGCCCGTTGGGTAGCTGGGGGGTGGCAGGCTTTAGAGAAAGCGGGACGGTTGTTTAACACGGCGGTGGTGAAAGATAACTGGGGGCGTCCGGTTTTGTTGTTTAAGAATGAGTGGAATTTACAGCAGGTGATTGGGGATCATCCAGAGTTGCAGTTGAATGCAACAGCGCCTGTGGCGTCGGGACAGGAACCTGATTCGTTGTGACCTCTCCCCTAACCCCTCTCCTGCGAGGAGAGGGGAATAAAGACCCAGAAAAAACAGATGGCGAATGGAATTCGCAGCTACACAAACCAAGTCCGCCTGCGCGGACTGATGTTGAGCCTGAGTTGACTGAAACAACTACCTGGTCACAATTTAAGCTATTCGGCATTTAAACCTTAATATCAATAATGGCGAAATCCTTGTAGTGCGTTTAGCGAAGCCATGCCGCAGGCTTTAGCGAAGCCATGCCGCAGGCTTTGCATCTTGCTCGCTACTAATACCCAATTTAAATGCATGACAGCTTACAGCCCAGCAATTCTTTTCCGGATACAGCGAAACAGATGCTATCTATGACAACGTTAGCCAGTCGTTAAGTAATTTAGCTACACAAAAATTCAATTAAGGAAGTCGCTTTATGGCAATTGTTGTAACCCTTAACCCAGAGTTAGAAGCGCTACTGCGCGACAAAGCCGCTCGGCAAGGTCAAGATGTTGGTCTTGTTGCATCTGAATTACTGGCTCGTGTTTTAGAGTGGGAAGAACAAGATTCAGAGGAAGCTATTAAAGGTATTCAGCAAGGTTTAGATGATTTTGAGGCGGGTCGATTTCGCTCTTTCCAAGAGTTTGCTGACGAACAACGCCGCAAGTATAGCAACCGCCACAAGGGTTAGGACAAGTCGGCGGGTATCGAAATGAATAAACGGCATCCATCGGATGTCCTCATGCTGCTGACCCATCTCAGTAAATCAGCTACGATCAATAAAATAGTACAAAATAGTAGTTTTGCGATCGCACCATGCCTTCCCCCTTTCCTGGGATGAATCCATACCTTGAAACTCCGCATAGAAAGCTGAGAAGGTAAAATAAAGATGAATGATACCAAATCCGGGTTAACTACCCCCCTTATAACCCAGTCCGCGCAGGCGGACTTTGTTTGTGTAGCAGCGATTTCAATCGCCATGGCAAATTATTCAGCAAATCCTAATTAACCTGATACACCAACCACTTCCCCCGAACCTTCAACTACTTCCCCAATCAGATAAGCCGTTACACCTTGAGATTCAAACCAACGACAGATTTTTTCGGCTTGAACAGATGATACCAATACCACAAACCCAATCCCCATATTGAACGTATTAAACATCTCTTCTCGACTCACTTGACCCGCCTCAGCAAGCCACTTAAAAATCGGTAAAATCTCCCAGCTATTCGGCTCAATCTGCACCGATTGCCCTTGACCTAAACACCGAGGTAAATTCTCCGGTAAACCGCCACCTGTAATGTGAGCCATACCATGAATTTCAATCCCAGCCTGTAGCGCATCCAGAATCGGTTTCACGTAAATTTGAGTCGGCGTCAGCAACACATCTCCTAAACGTTGACCTCCCAGTAAATCGGGACAGCTATCCCAACTTAACGGCGATTCCTGGTTAATTGAATCGCTAACAATTTTGCGGACTAAACTAAACCCATTACTGTGAACCCCCTGACTGGCTAAACCAATCGCCACATCTCCCAATTGCACCTGAGAACCGTCTAAAATTTCGCTTTTTTCCACCATTCCCACGCAAAAGCCAGCAATGTCATACTCTCCCGGTTGATAAAAACCAGGCATTTCTGCGGTTTCCCCTCCCAACAACGCGCAGCCAGCCTGACGACATCCCTGAGCAATACCTGCTACAACCTGCGTGAGTTGCGCTTGATTCAGCTTTCCTGTGGCTAAATAGTCCAAAAAAAATAGGGGTTGTGCGCCAGATGTCAAGACATCGTTGACACACATGGCAACTAAGTCAATTCCCACAGTGTCGTGACGATTTAACTCATGAGCCAGTTTCAGCTTTGTCCCCACTCCATCGGTTCCCGATACTAAAACGGGTTCGCGATATCCCATCGGTAACTGGAAACAACCATTAAAGCCACCGAGTCCACCTAAAACTTCGGGTCGATGGGTGCTTTGGACTAGCCCTCTAATCTGCTGTACAAACGCTCGACCTGCTTCGATATCAACACCAGCTTCTCGATAATCCATGGGATAGCACTAGGAATGAAAGAATTTTTCCAAATGTAGGGGCGGATTTCACTATTATCATTTTTTTCTGCCCCGATGTGAATCAACCCGCCCCTACAGCATTGATGGAAAACCTTCGCCGCGACGGTCGAGGTTTGTTGCCTCTATTGTAAAGTTTTGTTAAGAAACTCGTAAATTTCCTGAGAGGGGAAAAAGCGGGAAATCCTTGCCCTATCAAGCTTTAGAGGAAATTACATGATATCGCACTTTTGAAAATCTTATCGCTGATTCCCAAAAATCACTGATCCCCAAACCCAAAACTTCGTGTTAGTCTGTGTCAGTTCCACAAAAATAGGGCGAAATCGAAATGAGTATGAGTTGCAGCAGATTTTTCTTAATTCTCTTGCATCACCACCCATAACCCTAAACGTAGAATTCCAGAGGCTTTTGACTATAGGCTTATGAATCAGCGAATTTTGAGTGGTCTCACTGTTACCGTCTTAACCACAGCCCTCAGCACAGTGATATCCAATCCGGCTAACCAAGCTCAGGCAGTTGATCAAGGTTCTGAGGGCAACTTGACTCCCGCTCAAGCGCTACACTCTCCGCAAACCACTCCCTCAACCTCCTCTCAACCAACTCCTCAGCCACCAGAGGTGGTAAAAGTGGGAGAATTTCAATCCCCAACGGCTCAAGTTGGGGAAGCAGAAGAAATCATTGCTAAAATTCATGCCTATTCACTCGATGGGCGTCAGGCGGCTACTCTTTATGTGCGCGACATCCCTGTCCTGACGTTCTTAGGTTCTCCGGCAACTGTCAATAATGTTACCAAAGTGGGAGAAGTGGCTCTGGGAAATGACTCCGAACCCGAGTATTCCTCATCAAAAACGGTGTCTGGTTATCAATCCTCAGAGGAAAACCAACTGGACAATACCGCCTCGCCTAGTGTCACCCCGACCAGTAATGGCAATCCAGATGATGCCGTAGGGCGGGCGACAGTGGTTGCGGCTCAACTCAATCAACTGCATCGGGATAATATTGATGCAGAGGCGATCGCCGTTCGTTGGAATGAGTCGTGTAACTGCTACAGCATCCAGGTAAACGACCAGGAGTTGGTGCAAGTTAACGAAAACACCATTCTGCCTGATACCACCGAAAACCTAACCGAAGATGCCCGACAAGCCACGAACCGACTGCGACGCTTAATGGGTAATGCTCCCCCCATCCGGGAAATTCAGGGGAAACCCAAAGCCCAGACAATTGCCCAAGTCGCCCTGGGTCCTGTGCGCTTCCAGGTTAAGGGTATTGCCTCCTGGTATGGTCCTGGCTTTCACGGAAACCGCAGCGCCAGTGGTGAGCGATTTAATCAAAATGCCCTAACCGCCGCTCATCGCAGCTTACCCTTTGGTACTAACGTGCGAGTCACCAACTTAAATAATGGTCGTTCCGTTATCGTGCGGATTAATGACCGAGGACCCTATACCAGAGGGCGAGTCATTGACCTTTCCGCCGCCGCTGCCAGAGTCCTAGGATTGCTCCGCACGGGTGTAGCACCTGTACGGATTGAGGTTTTAGATAACTAGCTAGGAAATAGTTTTGAGTGTCTGAGAGGAGAGGGCGACCCGACCCAATTGAGTGAACGGGAGTTGTTCATTAGTGCAAGCGGGTCGCCCCTACAAAGTTCATAAATTCTTGGACGAATGACGAATGACGAATGACCAATGACCAATGACCAATGACAATTGCTAACATCGATCTAAAATCCAATCACTAAACTCTCATGCGTCTGTTTACGACAATCGCGGGATTGCGCTGCCACTTAGAACGTCATCGAACCCAAAAAACCGTCGGTTTAGTGCCGACGATGGGGGCGTTGCACCCCGGTCACTTGACCTTAATCGAGCGGGCAAGACGCGAAAATGCTATTGTCGTTGTCAGCATTTTTGTCAATCCACTCCAGTTTGGACCTGGGGAAGATTTGCAGCAGTATCCGCGTCAGTTGGAGGAGGATCAACGCTTTTGTCAACAAGCAGGAGTTGATGTGATTTTTGCGCCCACAGCCGTGGAGTTGTATGGCGATGACCCATCGGATTCAGACATCCTGACGGAGTTCACTCAAGTCCAACCACCACCAGCGATGACTTCTATATTATGTGGTCATTCTCGTCCGGGTCATTTTCAGGGGGTGGCGACGGTGGTGACGAAGTTATTAAATCTAGTGCAACCCGATCGCGCTTATTTTGGTCAAAAGGATGCTCAACAATTGGCGATTATTCGCCGCTTGGTCGCGGATCTAAATATACCTGTCACTATCGTCTCTTGTTCGATCGCCCGTGAGCCGTCAGGTCTTGCCTATAGTTCTCGCAATCAGTATTTGACACCAGCACAAAAGGCACAAGCTCCAATTCTCTACAAGGGTTTACAAAATGCCCAAAATGTGTTCCAAGCTGGGGAGCGCGATCGCACCTCCTTAATTGCCGCCGTTACCTCAGAACTTAGCTGGATAGAGGAGATTCAAGTTGAGTACATCGAATTAGTTCATCCGACAACCTTGATCCCCTTAGAGCAAGTAGAAGACCAAGGATTACTCGCGATCGCGGCTCGTCTGGGTTCAACTCGTTTAATTGATAATAGTCTGCTGCGAAATCGCCGACCGATTATTGCTATTGATGGACCAGCAGGGGCGGGTAAATCCACGGTGACTCGGTTAGTGGCGCAGCAATTAGGCTTAATGTATCTGGATACGGGAGCCATGTATCGGGCGGTGACGTGGCGAGTGCTGCAAGCCGGAATTGATTTCACCGATGAACCTGCGATCGCGGAATTGGTGAGTCAATGTCAAATATCCTTGATCAGTAGTGGTTCCCAACCCCAAAGTTTGAGGGTGTGGATTGATGGCAAAGAAGTCACCCAGGCGATTCGCTCGTTAGATGTCACCGCCAATGTTTCTGCGATCGCGGCGCTCCCCGTTGTACGTCACGAATTAGTCAAACAGCAGCAGCGCTGGGCGTCTAAAGGTGGTGTTGTCGCTGAAGGGCGAGATATCGGGACTCATGTTTTCCCAGACGCCGAACTGAAAATTTTTCTCACCGCCTCGGTTCAAGAACGGGCACGCCGACGCCTGCAAGATCTCCAAGGCGAAGACCAAGGTACTGTCAGTTTAGAACAGCTAGAGGCGGATATTCAATTACGAGACCAGCGTGACAGCACTCGTACCTTAGCCCCCCTGCGCCAAGCTGCTGACGCGATCGAAATTAATACGGATGGTTTCACAATTCCTGAGGTCACTGATAAGATTATCAGTCTATACCATAAAAAAGCATCATCGTTACATCAAGGATAAAAGCCTGCTCATCCAAACATTTCATGGATTAAATAGTTTTCGCCCTTAAACCTCAGACAGGGCGAATTTTGTCACCATTGAATCGGGTGCAAAGCTTTGCGCCCCTACAGTTTCTGGATATAAGCCTAATTTGGTGGAATATGTTGTAGGTTGGGTTGACGACAGGAAACCCAACAGAATATAGGGCTAAAGCCCTTACTACGAACCCAAGCTAATCTACCAAAGAAGGTGTGCCACGCACGCTACTACACTCCTATCTTCTTACCCTTCTACTCTCTACCCTTTTACAAAATATCCCGGATATACTGCCATTTGCGTCGTAACTAACAAAAGAATCATTAACACTAAGGCGGATTTCGGTATCCAGTTGCTCTACAGCGAACTGAATATCCCCCGAAATGGTTGCGTTTAGCGATTGAGACGCAGGGTTTAGCATCAGAATTCATCAAGCGGGTTGATCTACGCCAAGGCGTTTATGTCTGGCGATAGATTAACCCGCCGCTTTGATTATTCTGCAACAAGAGTGATCTAAACACTGCTGATCCGTTAAACAACCATGACGTGCCGCCTGTGTATTCAGAGGAGTGAAGGAGACGTAAGGTGGCAAACCCTTGTCAGTTAGTTTGGCAGTACAGATTATCCATTAGTTTAATCGCTGCCACACTTGGTTTTATTGCAAGTTTGAGTGTATCCGTTGCTCGTTCAGTTAACCCAAAACTAGCTATTCCTAGTCCTAATTTGAATCAACAGGAACAGTTGAACTCCAAAATGTTGCAAATTAACGGCTTAATTGGGGAAGAACAAGAAATATATCAACAAATGTTGGCGTATTTGGCAGAAGAAGAAGCCAAGCGCTTAACCTTTTCCGTACCCGTCGAATTTCAAGGCAAAACTATTCGTTCCCGTGTCCTCAACAATAAGGCTAAGGTGATTGCCCTCACGTTTGATGATGGACCTTCATCAGAGACAACTCCCCAAGTTTTAGACATTCTTCAACGAGAAGGTATCAAAGCCACCTTTTTTGTAGTGGGTAAGACAGTTAAAAATCATCCCCAGCTACTGAAACAAATTGTAGCTGACGGTCACGCCATTGGTAATCATACCTGGAATCATCATTATCACCAATACAGTCCATGGGCGGCGGCACAGGAACTGGAAACAACTGCCCAGTTAATTCATAAACTTACTGGCGTCAAAACAGCATTATTTAGACCGCCTGCTGGCATTTTAAATAACGGCTTAGTTAACTATGCTCACCAAAAAAAGTATGCCGTGATTATGTGGTCAGCCGATACAAAAGATTGGCAAAGTCGCCGGATTACTGTGCCAAAATTAATCAATAACGCCCTTGAAGACGCGCAACCGGGTGGTATTATTCTACTACACGATGGCGGGGGCGATCGCTCAAAAACAGTGCAAGCTTTACCAAAGTTGATTACTGAACTCAAACAGCGTGGTTATCAATTTGTCACCGTGCCAGAATTATTGGATATGCCAGATTAATACTAATAGGATTTACGCAAAGGATTTATAGGTAGGGTGTGTTAGCGTAGCGTAACGCACCTTAACTAAGTATTTAATTGAGAATATATCACCTTGGTTTATCCTGTAGGGGCGACCTGCTTGCACAAATTTACAACGGTGTTCATTTAATTTGATCGGGTCGCCCTTTAGTCAATTTTTTCTGACGAGATGATGCTTTTGCTCAACAATATCAATTGTTATTAGCACATTCTGGGTTGCTTGATCGACATCATACCAAATTGCAGTCTAAGGTAGAATCTGTCATGCTGAGCAGAATGCAGTGAAACGGAATGACGCGAAGCATCTGTCCAGATTCTCGTATCTCGTTCCTCGCTATAGCTTCGCTTCACCCTTCGCTCAGAATGATATGATCGAACGCAACTTGGTATCAATATTGCCTGCTAAAACCGTCACCACTTTTACCTCAACCAGATGATTTTACCCCAGAAATACAACAAGGTTGGTTGAATAAGCTGTAATGCATTTAAATTGGGTATTAGTAGCGAGCAAGATGCAAAGCCTTCGGCATGGCTTCGCTTAACGCACTACAAGGATTGTGCCATTATTGATATTAAGGTTTAAATGCCAAACAGCTTACCTATCAACTAATTAGTCAAATTATGCTAGAAGGCGCTGGGGAAGTACCGACGGAAACTCCCACTCCTCTAGTTAAAGTTACCCCATCACCCAATTAAATCTGGTGCGTTACGGCGTACTTATGTTCTGAATTAATAACTGTTAATCCAAAAATTTGCCTAACGCACCCTACAAGTATAACTTTAGTGCTTTAACGCATAGCTGGAGAGGGCTAAAGCCCTCACTACTGACGAATGACGTAGCTTGCTTCTCGCGAAGCGAGTATGACAAATGTCAAGCAGATTTTGTGAAGAGTTTGTGAACACAAAATTATTTCTAGGTAGATTTAGCATAATAGGTAAAGAAATGTAAACGATTAGCACTTAAAAACAGTGCCACTCATAGCAAGGGAGTTGAGAAATGGAATTATTCTATAGAATTCGTCAGGTTATTCGAGCCAATTTTAACGAGATGATTCAACAGGAGAAAAATCCCGAAACTGTAGGGTTGACATTTTATTCTCGTGAGGGCTTACAAGGTTACCAAACAATTACCGAAGTAGCTAGAATCCAACGTGATGGACAGCAAGAAACAGTGGAGACAATAAATCACAGTCTAGTAACCTTAGAGAAAAAACAGGCTGCGGTAAATAACCTAGAGTATCGGTTATACGATAGCACTCACTTCAGCCAATTCCCGCTTTATGAGGATCAAGAGACTATCAACATACCCGATAATGTTCCTCAATTCCAGGAGTCTGCCTGGAAGGAAATAGAAGGGTTATTCATTTCCTTAACATCCTCTAGCGAGATGGATAATGAATGGGCAACCCTAGAAGAATTTGCTTCAAAAATCTCTATTTGATTCAGGGGGAGAGGCAATAGGGAATAAGCAATGGGCAATGGTTTCAACCCTCTGTTGAGGTAAAATTCGGCGCTTATGTCGGCGAAAATCTCAGGATGCAAGAGTGTAAGGGTGTAAAAACCTTGCACTTGTTGGGTGAAAAAATGGCTTGAAACCCTTGTATAATATTGCTTCACGATTAATTCAGCAAGCCCTAACTTATTCATCCGTTATCAGGTTCAGCGCTTTCTAATTCCTGAGTACAGAATGTAGAATCCAGATAGGGTCGCAGTGGGACTAATCCGGTTTTAGACAATAAACATTGCCCCTGTTCAGTTCTGAGAATTTCAGCAAACTTTGTGCCAATGGGGGGACGGCTATTATCTCTCGGATAAATAACAGCTAAGGGATAGGCTAAGGGATAGGTTTGACTAATAAATGCCTCCACATTGGCACCATAACTCCCTTTAGCATTACATAAGTCTATGTTCGGAGTAATCGGTTGTCGGTTATCTTGTACTAAGGGGGAAATCGCATCATTTTCTCCGTCCACGATGGCTAGGGGATAGACTGAACATTGTCCTAATACTTTACTCAAAGAATCAAATCCGATCGCGCCAATGTTTCGCCCTTCAAAATCCCGAATCACTTGTCGCAGTGTCTCAAAGGTTTGGGTGCGAATAATCGGTGGACGACCTAAATTGGCAAATGAGCGACTCGGTTGGTTACTTTGTTGCAGAAGTGCTTCAAATTCGGCAATATTACTCGTATTCGTATCCTCTCGCAGAACCCGCTGCTTAAACAGTTCAATGGCTTGATCACTGGGAGGAACATAGAGTTGAACCGGGAGATTGGGTCCTCCTAATTCTTGCCAATTGGTAATTTCTCCGGTGTAAAGTAAGCGTAATTGCTCAAAGCTAATTTGCCCATTTAAGGCGGCGGGTAAGCTGTTTTCCCGTTGTGCATAACTGAAGGCGACAAAGACAACTAAGCCATCATGAGCCACTTCTTCTGTGTCTAAGGCAAATCCTAGGGGATTCAGGGGAGTCGCGATCGCAAACTCCGCCTCCTCCTCCCGAACCTGGGCGATCGCGTCTGTCCAAGAGGGTACAGGTTGATAGTTTAACTCTAATTTCGGTTGACGTTGGTACAATTCACCTGCCAAGGTGGTATCCTTGGCAATTAAATTGGGTTGCTCTAGGATATAATCCCACGCTCCGTATGCTTCTGCTGTATAGGTAAATGTTCCTGTGGGAATCCCGGATACCTGTTGAATACAGCAGGGAAATGGGTCGGTGTCCATCGCGGTTTGGGGTTGATTTCTGCCGAATAGCCACCAGATTAATAATCCCAACAACAGGAGTAGCAAAAGCAGCAATAATAAGCGAGGACGCCACCACCGCCGTTTCTTTTTCTTCGCCTCGGCTTCGGCTACGGGTTGGGAGAAGGGGGGGATAATTTGTGATTCAGGGGGCAATTGTAATAAAGCGCGGCGGGCAATTTCGGCGGTTTCAAAGGATGAGGTGCCAATGCCAATTAGGGATAAAATATAGTCTTTAAACACGGGTTGGATTAGGGGCCAATGCTTGGTAATCCGTGGATTAAAGGGTTGAAGCGTAACCGGATCATGAGTACCGCCGTTTAAGAGATAAAATGCCACATACCCCAAGTCTTGTAAATCCTTCTTTGCAGAGATTAAAGGACGTTCGAGTAAGGGCGGATCAAATCGTCCTTCCCACAAGAGAAGGTCACACAAATAGATAAAAAAGCCTTGGAAAGTAGGAACAATCAGTAAACTATCTAAACTGATATTGCCATCGGTGAGTCCCTCTTGGACTAAACCCGACGGGAGACGAAATTTTTGTCCATGGAGAAATTCTAAACTTTGCAGGACTTGTTCCAGGATTTGTCGCACCTGATAACTGGTCATCGCCCCGGTTTGTGCCAAGTAACTGGCTAGGGTAGGATAGGTATCTAATGCCCCTTGGCTGACTAAATAGCAGCGTTCAAACCGGGGATCTGCGATCGCGTCCCAGGGAGAGACGAGGCGAAAGTCTTGCACCCGCCCATCAGCCAAGGTGACACCAGCAAGATTGACAAAGGCTTCTTTGCGTAACTGACTTTCTTGGACATTAAAATAGCGATCGGGCAGGAGGTATTCTCGAATCACTACGGGTTGACGAGTCGGGAGTTGCAGGGCTTGATAAAGACGACCTCTACCCCGATTTTTGAGGAAGCCTTCAATTTGATAGGTTCCCCGACGCCCGCGAATCTTTGTTTCTGGCGGTAACAGCGTCGGAAATCCACATTGAGTACAATAGTTGGCACCAGGTTGTTCGAGCAGGGTTTGTTGCACCCATTCACAGTAAAGGGGATTTCCCCGAACACAGCGATACTCCGGATAGAGGGATTTTACCCCTGGCGGAACGACGACTTCTGTCACCACGCCACCTTCGGCTTCTAATCCTTCACCGGGTTTCGTTTTACCCGCCATGCGATCTTTGAGTTCATCTAAACTCGGCGCACGCTGTTTCAGTTCATCTTGTAGGAATGGAAATAACCAAAGTAACCGCGCTGGGACGAACCGCAGTAGGATGGCTCGAAAGCGACCTGGGATCGTCTTGAAGCGATGGAAAATCCGACTTCCTTCAACGCTGCGAAATTGTTGAAATAAACGTCCCAGAAATCCTTTTGGGTTACCCTTAACCATAACTGCTGCTCCTACCAAGCCTTGTTAAGCTGTGTATTGCTATCCTGCCATAAGCACGGTGTCAGTCTAAGCGGTGGTTTCCCAAAGCGTTGAGAAATTTAACAAAATTTGCTTTTCCTAGAGTCAGAAGTCTGCTAGTGTAGCATTATTTGGTCAAATTAGGAGTTACCAGGAATGGCGAAGGAGCAAGTGGCGAAGCTGTTTCGAGATGCTAAAGCGAACCCGGCTTTAAGAGAGGAACTTAGTGCTGCCCCCAACGTAGACGCCTTTATCGAAATGGCGAAAGAACGGGGCTATGATTTTACTGTAGAAGAATGGCAAGAAATGACAGGGTTTTCGGTTGAAGAAGTTGAGGGTAAGTTGTCAGAAATTCCGGGGTTATAACGGTTTCTTCGTAATTCGTTCAAATAATATTAAATACATTTTTGGGTAATATAGCAATTACCTATACAATCACACATTCAAGTGTAATCAAATCAGCTCCACGGGTATCGTCACTGAATTGAGCGATCGCCCTCTTGATCTGATTGTGACTGTATTTCCAGCTAAGAATGAGATTATTTTTATCAACCGACTTAAGGGTTTTCGGTATATTTAGTGAAACCCCGTCGGGAAAATCAAAGATTAATCGCTCTTCGGCAAACCAATCTACAGACTCATTGGACACCGGAATTTCATCAAAAGTACCAAACCGCAACATTGAACTGTTGATTACTTGTACACTGGGATATTCCCGATTCGTGATTTCTAGTTTTTCCTCAGACCAAGGGAAGGAGGATTCTTCTTGCTTTACCTCGCGGAATAAGGAAATATTCGCAAGTCCGCATCTCTTGTTTATTTCTTCATAGCTATCCGGATAATAAGAAATAACTGTACTCACGCGACGATTTCCTTCAATTAAGTAGATTTCCGCATATTCCCTGCCTGGTCTACTCATAATTCCACTCGATTGAGATGAAAACATTATCGTTGAATCTGGATCAACAGGATGAATAATACCGGGTCCACATTTTTCAATCATCCAGCGCTTTTCCATGACTTTTTCGGGGTCGTCACGATTAATAAAACACAGATAGTGTTCAATTTCAGATGCATCCGATGCCGGAGTAAATTTTCTCGTGGAATTCAGGACTTCAGTTAGTCTGCCTTTTCCATCGTACCGGGAAAGAATTCCCTTCCAGACAAATCCATGATCGGCAATAAAGCGATGCCATTGTTGGAAAATTTTTGCTTCTGATGGGGTGGTCTGAGATAACCCTTCTTTTTCAATGCGATCGCCATTATTCATGTTCTTGTCTTTGACAATAATATTCTTATCTGAAAATATCACAATTTCAGTCGAGGTGCTTGCATAGCGCGTTTCAACGCTGTCTATGATTGCTGTTCCCGAAGATTCCAGCCGATAAACTAATCAGCCACGCCCTCTCACCTCGCTACAATAGAAGACTGGAGCGTAACGCTTCATATCTGTAAGGGGGATAGAGACGATGGTTTTGCCAGTAGTTGCTGTAATCGGACGCCCGAATGTGGGCAAATCAACGCTTGTCAATCGGTTAGCCGGGGTGATGGATGCGATTGTCCATGATCAACCGGGAGTTACCCGCGATCGCACTTATCGACCCGCGTTCTGGCAAGACCGAGATTACTCGATTGTAGACACCGGGGGTTTGGTTTTTGATGATGATACCGAATTTCTGCCCCTGATTCGAGAACAGGCAATGGCAGCCCTCAGCGAAGCCAGCGCCGCTATATTAGTGGTCGATGGTCAAATGGGTCCCACCGCCGCCGATTATGCGATCGCAGATTGGCTACGCCAGCACCCTGTCCCGGTTGTTCTGGCTGTAAACAAGTGCGAATCACCTCAACAAGGACTAATCCAAGCGGCTGAGTTTTGGGAACTCGGTTTAGGCGAACCTTTCCCCGTCTCTGCGATTCACGGTGCAGGAACCGGGGAACTCTTGGATCAACTGATTACCCATTTGCCCACGGTGGGAATGCTTCCCGACACCTCAGAAATCAACGTGGCGATTGTCGGACGTCCGAATGTGGGTAAATCTAGTCTATTAAATGCCCTGACGGGAGAAAAACGGGCGATCGTCAGTTCCGTTTCGGGTACGACCCGCGATGCCATTGATATGATTGTCGAACGCCCCGGAAACCCAGAAACCGAGACTGAATCTCAACTCTATCGTCTTATTGATACCGCAGGCATTCGCAGGAAAAAAAATGTCGAATATGGACCGGAATTTTTTGGCATTAACCGCGCCTTCAAAGCCATTCGCCGTGCTGATGTGGTTCTCTTCGTGGTTGATGCCCTAGATGGTGTTACCGAACAAGACCAAAAACTTGCTGGACGCATTGCTGAAGACGGACGGGCGGCGGTTATCTTGGTCAACAAATGGGATGCGATTGAAAAAGATACCTATACGATCTATGAATACGAAAAACTGCTGAAAAATCGCCTCTATTTTGTTGAATGGGCACCAATGATTTTTGTCAGCGCCTTAACCGGAAAACGAGTAGACAAAATTCTCGATTTAGTGGATACTGTTGCCGCAGAACACCAGCGCCGCGTCAGTACGTCTGTGATTAATGAAGTGCTTGCAGAAGCCATTAACTGGCATTCCCCGCCCACCAACCGCCAAGGACGCCAAGGCAAAATTTACTACGGCACCCAGGTTAAAAGTAAACCCCCAACAATTGCCCTGTTTGTCAATGATCCGAAACGATTTAATGAAAACTATCGCCGCTATATTGAGCGTCAATTTCGCCAACAACTGGGTTTTACAGGGACACCCTTGCGTCTATTATGGCGCGGTAAGAAAGTCCGCGATGTTGAAAGCAGCAATGCTAATCGAGCCGTTCGGGTTTAATTTGGTGATTGGGGAGTAGGGATTGGGTAAGTTTTGACCCTTCACTGCGGAAAGAGGGCATGGCGCGTGAGTTAACTCCTTTTGTTCCCCTGTTCCCTGTTCCCCGTTCCCTGTTCCCCGTTCCCTTTTAACACACCATGGACTTACTGCGATCGCTCCCGTTAGGGCTATACCTGGAACAACCTGTAACTTGGCTCCATTACCTGGATTCTCGGGTAAAACTTATCTGGTTAATGAGCTTTTTGGCAGTACCTTTATTAGCCAATCCCTATTGCCGTTTGGCAGTTGTTGTGGTATTGATTTTGTTCACCCTGTCAGCCCGTATTCCGTTACGGGTTTGGCGTCAGCAAATGGGTTGGTTGCTGATGCTAGCGGTATTTGTCTTTATTCTCACCGCGATCGCACCCGATGGATTGGCGGTTGATCATCAGTCTCGGCTTCCGCAGGCGGACATTCTCATGGTTGAGTCTGCTGAAACCTCAGCACAGGAATCGCCTCAACCGAGACCCTGGTATAATCCCTTTGGCATCGGACGTGAATCAGTTCCAGAGGCTTCTGAGAGTGAAACCGTTATCCTGACCAATTTACCCCAACCGACGGACTACAGATATATTCTCCTGGAAGCGGGTCCAGTAACAATTACCCGTCGCTCATTGGATCTAGCGGTTCGAGTCAGTACCGTAATTTTTACACTAATTTATAGTACCAATCTTTACTTGCTCACCACCGCCCCAGAAGAAATTACCGCCGGGTTAGAAAGTCTAATGCTTCCCTTACGGCGTCTGAATATTCCAGTGACAGAAATTGCTCTGACATTAACCTTATCCTTGCGTTTTATTCCCTTAGTTTTGGAGGAAGTGCAAAATTTAGTCCGTTCGATTCGGACTCGTGCGATTAACTGGAAAAAGCTAGGGGTTCGCCGCAGCGCTCAAGTTTGGATTATGGTGACTGAACGGTTATTAGAAAACCTACTCATGCGAGCCGATCAAATTGCCAAAGCCATGACAGTGCGTGGTTTTACCAGTCCCAACCAGCATCGAGTCCAATGGCATCAACTGCGTTTACACTGGGGAGACTGGATCGCGATCGCGACTTTAGCTCCGTTTTGGGTAGCGCGGCTGATTTGGGGAGGAATGGGGTGATGGAAGTAAACAGAATGATAACTGAAATCACATAGTTGTAGGGGCGGGTTTAGCCACTCAATCTGCTTATTACTGATGACGGAACAACAAAACCCGCCCTTCCTTACGATCAAAAATAGGTTCTTGAGTCGCTCGATTCTCTATTCATCAGTGGAATTATGACAACGCGAATTGTGTGGATAAGACTCACAGAATTCATCTAAATCTGTTGAATAAGTCTCGGAATTATCGACTGTTGCCTCTTGAGATTCCGGTCTCTCTTCGGCAGGTATTTCCGCGAAAATTCCCGTTAATCGTTCCAAATTGCTTCTTAACGTCAGTCCCAATTCCCGTTCGGTTACTAAGGTCAAAACCTGTGTCGTTGCGGGATTAGATTCTCCGGTGAAACCTACCTCAATTTGAGCAATCTTATCCGGTTTGGTAAAAACAGCACCCAGAACGCCGAACAGCAAGGTATTACCAATAAGCCGACCCACGTTAGCTTTTTTGCCTTCTTGATAGGTTAGGGTATCAACATTACTTACCGCAACAGTAATTTCTTGGGTTGGTCTTTCATCATCCAAAACCGCGAGGCGATCGCCTTGTTCAATATAAGCGGTTATGATTCCCTCAGTGAGGGAGATTTTGCATTTACCGGATAGATCAGTTTCACCAGAGGTTAAGGCGCAGATTCCCTCATGACCCGAACGCTGTTTGAGCGAGACGGGGGGTTCGTAGCCTTCACAGCGCGAATTTAAGGGGAATTTCGTGCATAAGGTGTAAAGGTCAACTTCCGGGTTAGCTTGTGCGGGACGTGAGGCGGTAAGAAAAAAACTGGTTAGGGAGGTGGTGGCTAGGATTGTGGTTGTGGTTCCGCTGAGAATCAGACGATTCAGTTTATGGTAGAAGCTGGAAGTCATAGTCAATATCCAAATTATGCCGTCGCTGGAAAGTATATCTCGGTAGTGTCAGCTTATGCAGGTTGAATTCCCTGTTCCCTGTTACACACCGAGCGAAGCCGAGGTGTTCCCTGTTCCCTAACAAATGACCAATGACCAATGACCAATGACCAATCACAAGCGGTAGGATGATAAATCTACAGTTCTTAGTATCGGTCTATACTTAGTCACTCCGCCATTTTTGCCAGTTTATTGCTGATGACGGGATTGAAACGCTGAAACTGAGAACTGTTGTTGTGTGTGTGAGGTTGGAAAACCCCTTCGTTCATGCTGTCTCTATTCGCCAATTTCTCGCTGGCTCAAGTTGTTATCCCTGTCCCCCCGACAACCCCAACTCCTCCTCCCGCCCAGGAATTGGTGGTGCAACCCCAGCAAATACGACCCTTACCGGGACAACTGGATCAAATACCTGTCTTTAATAGCAATAGTCCCGAAGTGATCCAAACCGAGGGGATTCTACTGTCAACCTTCCCCCCTTACGGAAAAGCGAGTCCCGGCGCTCATTTAAATTTTCCGCTTTCTGGACGCTTTGATGTATTTGCTCATCATATCGCCCGTTCCAATACGCCAGAGGAATGGCGACCCATGTACCAAGGGGTTCTGGTTCACAATGCAGGGAGTCAACCTGTAACCTTAGATATTTTGCAAGCGGTGAGTTATGTAACCAATCCGGATGCTCCGTTTATCAACTTACCGCCCTATATGGACAATCCCTTTGGTTTGGTCTACTCTGGTCCTGGTTCACGGGTAGCGACTGATATCCTGCGTGGTGTGCATCAATCCTCGTTTCCTTCTCAAATTGTGATTCCGCCGCGACAGAGCGAAATGGTATTGAATTTACCGATTGCTTTGGGCAATTCCCGGTCTACGTTGATGCGTCTGCGAACCAATCGACCTGTTTATATGGCAAGTTTAGCCATGTATGCACCCCTGAACTCCGATCGCAAAGTGGATGGAAAACCTTTAGGGACACCTGGGCTTCCCTATCGTCCACCGACTCTTGACGAATGGCGGTATTTATTATTTAAAGGCAATTTAGCCGGACCACGCGATCGCATTCCAACACCACCTAACCAGACGAACGGTAAAATTGTCTATGGTCGGGTTGCAGGTGTGGCGGTTGGTTCTCAATGGCGTACTGAGGTTGTCAATCGTCCAGGTGCGTCGGATCTGACGATTCCTCAACCGGGTCAAGCGTTTTCCTATCCCCTCAGTACGGTTCCGTTTATCACCTTAGGGACTGATCAGGTGCAAAGTGCGCCTCTAAAAGTCCGTTATCCGGATACTGCTTATCGCGCCCATGGCAATTATGGAGTGCAGTATCACCTTACTTTGCCTTTGGTTAACCGGACAGATGCTTCCCAAACCGTAACTTTAGCGATTCAAACCCCACTTAAACCCGACGAAGAAGAAGAAACCGACAACCTGCACTTTTTGAATCCTCCCGATTCCCAGGTCTTCTTTCGGGGTACGGTACAACTACGTTATACCGATGATCGGGGATTAGCCCGTACCCGTTCGGTTCATCTGGTACAACATCGGGGTCAAGCTGGAGAACCGTTGCTGACGCTGAAAATGCCTCCAGGCGATCGCCGTTTGGTTGAGGTGGATTTTATCTATCCGGCGGATGCAACACCACCCCAAGTTTTAACCATTCGGACGTTGCGATCGCCTTAAGAAGGCTGGGGGTGCTGGGGAAGCTGGGGAAGCTGGGGGAGCTGGGGAAGCAATTAGAACGTCTATTGTAGGGGCGGGTTTTACCATTAACATTGGCTTGTCATCCTGATATCACTAAACCCGCCCCGATTGAGTGCTTCGATAAATGACGTAGCTTGCTGGGAGCGAAGCGAGTATGAGCAATGAGCAATGACCAATGAGCAATGACCAATGACAATCTAAATTATTCCCACCTCCTTAATTTAGCCATCTGGGAACTGCCAACAGGGAATCCGTTCAATATTGTGGCTACCGCAGTGATTACAGGCACTCTTTAACGAGGAGTCCACCCATTCATCACCGCAATGGCGACAATGACAAAAAATATTGTTGTGATTGGCGATTTCGATTTTCTGACGCCATTGGTTCAACAGAGTATTATCTTGTTCGTTTTCGTTGCCAATTTCTGACATAGTATTATTCAACACTGGAAAACCGTTGTAATGCGAGCATCTTGCTCGCTACCCATTCCCAATTTAAATGGGTGACAACTTATGCAGCAAACCCTAGCTTAAATCTGAGGTAGGAGCAGGTGCAAGTCACTCCAGAAAAGATATCATCGATACATTCAACTAAACCCGCTCTTCCAGGGCAAACCTCAACGAAGAGAAGAGGGCGATACAATTAGTTAGTGCCAGCGCTCTTGGAAACATGGAAATTTACTGCACTCGTCCCACCTGTCCTCGCCCTCAAAACTTTTTTGCCGATCTCGATGACAAGGCGACACTGCAAACGGCACAACAGAAGTATTGTACGGCTTGTGGAATGCCCTTGATTTTAGTGGGTCGCTATCTTCCTACCAAGTTACTGGGTCAGGGCGGTTTTGGTACCGCATTTCTGGCACGCGATCGCTATACGCCAACGATGCGTGATTGTGTCGCCAAGCAGTTCCAGCCCTCTGGCGACTTAAGCCCCCAACAACTTGCCATTGCCCAAGGTTTATTTGAACGGGAAGCGGAGGTATTAGAACAACTCGGTAATGATCATCCCCAAATTCCCAATCTTTATGCCTTTTTCCCGTTGAGTGTTGGTAATTTGAACCAATCGGGTAAAGAAGACCAGTTTTTCTACTTAGTCCAGGAATTTATTGATGGACAAGACTTGGAGGAGGAACTGCAAACCAAAGGCACATTCTCGGAAGCTGAAGTCCTAGAAGTGTTACAGGCAATGCTGAAGGTACTTCAGTTTGTCCATGAGAATGGTTCAATCCATCGGGATATTAAACCCTCTAATATCATGCGTCACCAGAATGGACGCTTGTACCTGTTGGATTTTGGTGCAGTTAAACAACAAGTTACCAAAGGCGTAGCAGGAACCCCCTCTGGCAAATCTACGGGAATTTATTCGATGGGATTTGCGCCACCCGAACAGATGTCAGGGGCGCAAGTGTACCCGTCAACAGACTTGTATGCGTTGGCGGTAACGTTGATTATGTTGCTGACGGGGAAAGAACCAGAAGAGTTATATGATTCCTACAATAACTCTTGGAACTGGAGACCCTATACCCAGGTTAGTGATACGCTAGCAGACGCCTTAAACCGTATGCTTCTGCCAACCCCAAATAAACGCTTTCAATCGGCTCAAGAGGTGATGGACGCTCTGAAACCGCGTCGAACTCCCCCTGCACCGCCGCCGCCGCCTCCACCTCCCCCCACTCCCAAACCCCAACCAGCCGTTCAACAACAATCTGTGGTTCAACCGCAACCTGTGGTTCAGCAACAACCCGCGATTCAGCGACAAAAACCCAGCTTTACCCTATCAGAAACGTTAATCGGGGCAGGGTTTACAGGCTTTGAAGGAGCGTTACTGTTTATTGCGCTGAAAAGTTTTCTGGGTATCTCTGGGATTAGTGTGGGATTAGTGGGAATGATTGTCGGGGGTTTAATTTATACGCAATACCGCCGGATTATTGAAGGCAAAGACTTGCTAATTTTAGCTGGAATAACATTGGTATTACTGTTCATACCAGCATTACGGCTTGGGTTATCCATTCCTGGCGTCATCTTGGCTGGAGTGTTGGTTGGCGCAGGTGCGATCGCCATCACTGCTCTATTTCGCTTGATTTACTTATTATTGTCTCGTTTCCTGTAAAGGCAAGGATGATGAAAGGCGCGATCGCCATTACTGCTCTATTTCGTTTGATGTATTTGCTGTTGTCTCGTTTGCTATGAAGATAAGGAGGATAAAAGGCGCGATCGCGACTCAAAAGCAGGTTCCATTGAACGAAGGAAAGGGTTCCGTAGCCAAGACTGATGAATCAGGGCGGGTTTTGCTTTTCAGTTATTGGTAAAAAGCTAACCTGAGTCCCTAAACCCGCCCCTACAATTGATTTATAACTTATATATAACTGATAACTTATGACTTCTTTGGATATGAACAATGGAAATCCACTGCACTCGCCCCCATTGCCCTCGTCCCGAAAACTTCTTTGCTGAACTGGATCAGAAAGCCACGCTGCAAACAGCACAGCAGAGATATTGTACAGCTTGTGGAATACCACTTATTTTGGGGGGTCGTTATATTCCAACCCAGTTACTAAATCAGGGGGGTTTTGGCACAACGTTTTTGGCACGCGATCGCCACACCCCAATGATGCGCTATTGTGTCGTCAAGCAGTTTCAGCCTTCTGATCAATTAAGTCCCTCCCAACTCGCTAAAGCTCAAGAGCTATTTGAGCAAGAGGCAGAGGTTTTAGAAAAACTGGGTAATACTCATCCTCAAATTCCTAATCTCTATGCCTTTTTTCCCTTAACTGTTGCCAAGTTATCCCAACCTGATACTCAAGATAAATACTTTTACTTAGTACAGGAATTTATTGATGGACAAGATTTAGAAGAAGAACTGCAAGCCAAAGGAATATTCTCTGAACCTGAAGTTATAGAAATTCTCAGAGAAATGCTAGCAGTCCTCAAGTTTGTCCATGAGAATGGTTCAATCCATCGGGATATTAAACCCTCCAATATTATGCGTCACCGGAATGGACGGCTGTACCTGTTGGATTTTGGTGCAGTTAAGCAGGTTAGCAAAACAGCAGGGGAAAGATCGTCTAGATCCTCGACGGGCATTTATTCCCCTGGATATGCTCCACCTGAACAAATGAGAGGGGGAGAGGTTAAACCTTCCTCTGACTTGTATGCTTTAGCTGTGACAATAGTTGTCTTGTTGACAGGTAAAGATCTCAAAGATCTGCGCGATTCCCATACTAATTGTTGGCATTGGAAACAGTATATTCAAGTTAGCAATACTCTAGCAGATGTATTAGATAAGCTGCTCTTAGAAGCACCAGTTCAGCGTTTTCAATCGGCTCAAGAGGTGATAGATTTTATGGACTCAACACCATTATCACCTCCGACTCAATCCTCACAACAACCCCATTCCCCGATTCCGCCGATTCCGCCAATTCCACCTCGTTCACTATCAGAAATTTTTGCGAAAGCGGCATTTGTCGGATTTGAAGGTGGATTACTTTTCATTGTTATAAACAGTTTACTGGGTATTTCAGGTATAAGTGTGGGAGTATTGGGTATGGTTTTTGGCGGTTTAGTTTATACACAATACAATCACCGGATCAAAAACAAAAATTTGCTAATTATTAGCGGAATTACTTTTGCTGTCTTGCTCATCCCTCTACTAGGGAGCGGCTGGTCTATCCTAGAAGTAGTCCTTACTGGAGGGATTGCTGCAGCGAGTGCGATCGCCATTACTGCTCTATTTCGTTTGATGTATTTGCTGTTGTCTCGTTTGCTATGAAGATAAGGAGGATAAAAGGCGCGATCGCGACTCAAAAGCAGGTTCCATTGAACGAAGGAAAGGGTTCCGTAGCCAAGACTGATGAATCAGGGCGGGTTTTGCTTTTCAGTTATTGGTAAAAAGCTAACCTGAGTCCCTAAACCCGCCCCTACAATTGATTTATAACTTATATATAACTGATAACTTATGACTTCTTTGGATATGAACAATAGAAATCTACTGCACTCGTCCCCATTGCCCTCGTCGCCAAAACATTTTTCCCTTTACAGCTCTTTGCGCTGTAATAAAGTACAGTAGATCAAAGTCCCCCTTTTTAAGGGGGATTTAGGGGGATCGACAATGTAAGCTGTTCGGCATTTAAACCTTTGCTAGGAAGATCAGGGTATTCTTAGAACCTTATAAGAGGGCGGGTTTTGTTGATGAATTATTGGTGGATATCTGAATTTAGTCCCTAAACCCGCCCCTACAATTGACTGATTTATGCTCAAATTTCCCAACTTCCCCAGCTCCCTCTGCTCCCTCTGCTCCCTACCTTCACAGATTTCCCGACTTATCGTCCTGTATAGGTGACAAAGATATCCTTGTTGACGGTAACTTCTACAGGATTATCAGGATCGTAGACCGATGAAGTAGTATTGCCAAAAGGTAAATTTCCCTCTGAGTCACATCCGGGTAAGAAAACCTCATAGAAGGGTTCAGCGACTGAGGGAACTAGCCTCAGTTGAGTTCCCATCGCCGCCGCCAGACTGTTGGCTCGGTTTTGAGCATCTTCAACGGCTGATTGATAAGCGGCTTGGACTAGGGCTTGACAGTTATTCACCGCATATTCTACGTTAACTGTACTGATCAGAATCTCTTCAATCGGGCTGGCTGCATCCGTTGCGGTATTGACAATTTCCTCCAAGCGATCGCGGTTGGGATTGTCCACAGTAACAACAAGCTGCGCTCCTCCTTCTGTGGCGGTGGAGGGAAAGGGAAAAGGTAAAAAACTACCACTGGGTTCAAGAATTTCTAAGTCAATCGCTTGATCAGAAACACCAATGGCTTGGAGTGCATCCAGAATGGGTTGCAACATCTCTAGAGTGATTGCTTCTTCTGAGGGTTCAAATTGAGACAAGACTCCCTCTGGCGGCGACGGATAGTTTCTGGCAAATTTAAACAGGAGACTAGCTTTATCAGCAGGTTGGCTGGCTCGACCTTTGCCAATCACCCGAAACGTCGGTTCTTCGCTGGGTGGCGGATAAAATAACTGGCTGATTTGACGAGCATCGGGCGTTGAGTCGTTACTGATAGTCTCAGTATTACCTGGATTAGGAATGAAACTTGTAGTGATAACAGCGACAACCAAAGATGACATAACTCTTTTTTTCATTCTGCCCGATTCTCCTAACCCATTTGGCGATAACAGTGGTTCAATTATCCAACAGCAAAATTATCCTAGCTCAGTTCCGCCCAAAACTATACCCGCTAGAACAAATAGTCATAAAATTCACCACCCCATCAACGATTAGGGTGGTGAACAATATCACGAGCAGATTATGTCCTGTTTTCCGGCTAGCCCGGTACAGTCTCAAGTCAGATTAACTGTCATACATTCGAGATTCCAGGGCTTCCGGATACTCTTCGCAATATTCCTCAAACGCTGTTTGGGAGGGTTTCTCTGCCCGTTGGTGTGCCGCTTCCGCTTGCAGTTCTTCCACAATATCCCAGGCGGCGGCACATTCTTTAGAGGTTGGTCCTTTTTGGGCGCAGACAGCCCGTGCTTCTTCTACCGCTTTGCGGATTTCGTCTTCAAGAAGTACGCTCTTGGGTTTATCGAGAAAGTCTCCTTTAGCCAGAATATCGGTAATAGAGATAATACCCAGGAGTTTGTCCTTGATCACTGGAGCGCGGCGAATGCCTGTATTGGCAAACAATCGCGCCACGTATTCTACACCGAGGTTAGGATTGACCACAATGCAGGGCTTATTCATAATTTCATAAACCCGCACTTTTTTGGGGTCTTTGCCATAGGCAATCACTTTATAAACAATATCCGTTTCCGTGACGATGCCATAAGCATCTTGGTCATGGCGGCGATCTACAATTAAAGCCCGTAGACCCATATCGTTCATCAAATCCACAGCATCAGCTACGGTGGCTGAACCGCGAATGGTGACCACATCGGTGGTCATGATGTCTTGAGCCTTCATCATCATTTGAGTTTCTCCTGGACGTTGATCTGCCTTTATGATGTGACAGGGAAGTCAATCAGTCCTCAGACAATGCTTACGTTGGAAGCTGATTCTTCCAAGCCCCGAACTCTGAGAGATTAGGGTCATTGACCTGTAGGGACTTCTATCGTGGAGCATTTTTGATTAAGGTTTTCTCTTATTGCTCTACCCGGAGAGTCCCACGGACTTTACCGCTATTTTAACGCTATTTGAGTATTATTGCTTATCTAGAACCTATGCACCAATAGCGAAAGATGACTGGTTTACCTGAATCTCCTGGTTTTGAAGGGAGGGTTAAAATCTTGGGGAGGAACGCGATCGCGCTCTTGGGCTTTTCTACAATGGAGCGTTAGCGTAAGGCTTGCTATAGCTGGGTGAGGTGGATTGGAGAAAGGCTGAGACTATCCTCGATTAACCGGGTTCACCTGAATCCTCTGGTTTTGAGGGAAAGGTTAAAATTTAGCGGAGGAAAGCGCACGTACTCTTGGGCTTTTGTACAATGGAGAGTTAGTGTAAGGCTTGCTATATAGCAGCCCTAAATAGGTCGCAACAGATATAATAGTAATAACACATCCCTAGTAAAAAGACAAAAGATGAACATTATAGATGAATTGGCTAATTTTATCAATCAGACAAAAGAGACCAAAGAAATTAAAAGAGCCTTGGCGGTAAAAATGATTTTGGAAGGAAAATCTTATCGTGAAGTCAAAGAACTATTAAAAGTTTCTCACAGTTTTATCAGCCAATGGAAAAATCAAGCGCTTTTTCAGGGTGTAGAAAGTTTAAAGCTTCAATATAAAGGTAGAGCAGGTTACTTAAAATCTGAAGAAAAAGAGCAAACAATTCAGTGGTTGAGAGAACAAGATTATCTAAGATTATCAGACTTGCAGAAGTATTTGCAGGAGCAATATAATGTAGTTTTTGAGTCCAATCAAAGTTATTATAGCTTATTTAAAGAGGCTCAAGTGAGTTGGAAAAAGACTCAAAAAAAGAATCCGGCTAAAAATGATGAATTAGTCAAAGCTAAAAAAAAAGAAATAGAGGCAAGGCTAGAAAAATGGAAACCGGAAATAGAAGCTGGAAGCCGGACGGTGCTTAGGCTTGACGAATGTCATCTGCTGTGGGGTGATTTGTTAGGTTATGCGTGGGGAAGAACAGATGCAAGAATAGAAGTCCCTCTCAAAAATGAAAAAGAAAGACAGACTTATTATGGGGCTTTAGATTATCAAACCAAAGAGTTTATAGTCAAAGAATATAAAAGTGGAAACAGCGAAAATACAATCGATTTCATCGAATATTTACAAAGGAAACGACCCGGAAAAAAATTATCGATATTTTGGGATGGTGCAACTTACCATGATTCCAAGCAGTTTCGAGAATACTTAAAGACAATTAATCAAGATTTATCAGAGGAAGACTGGTTGATAAGTTGTACGAAATTTGCTCCGAACGCTCCCGAACAAAATCCAGTCGAAGATATTTGGTTGCAAGTTAAAACTTTCATTAGACAATTTTATCATCTTTGCAGCTCTTTTAAAATAGTTAAGTGGTTATTTAAGTTTTTTGCTGATGGTCAAATATTCGATTTTCCCAAAATATTTCAGTATGGAAAATTGCCACAATCTATTTAGGATTGCTATATATCCTGATTCCCTGATATAACCAGACGAATCTCTAGTGGTTCCTCGCGAATAGACGATGTTATCGCTTTGCGGTATTTGGATTGATTGTTCTCTGTCGCTAAATCCAGATAGACTCTCACTTGCGCCCAATCCTTAATTGGCTTATTTGTCAATCGTTTGACATATTTATATAAGGTTTTAGAAAGAGCGGGTCTAACGGTACTTTTGTAACTAATATTAAATCGTTCAGCGATTTGTTCTGAACTGACGCCTTGTAGCAAAAGACAGAACCAACAAACTTCCTTGGGTGTGAGGGGTTGGGGTTGAATTTTTAGCTGCTGAATATCTGCATCGCTAATCTCTCCATCCCCTATATACTCTTGCACCCCTTTTGCCCTCGTTTAATAGCTGTTGCAAATACCATTGTTCCTCCACAACTGGACATTCACGGCAATGGTGTTGATTGTTAGACGCAGGGCAACGCTTCGTTAAATCGGGCATCTTTTACCATACAACATCTAGGGTCATTTGTGCTAACCAACATGGGTTGGTAAATGTTCGGGCAAATACCAACAACGATGGGTTAGAGAAATGGGAATCAATAGAGTCCAATGGACATAGACAAGTTCAGTGTACTCCTTCCCCATGAAACTTCAACGTCTACCTATTGTACTCAGTAGTGTCAGCCTAATAAGTTGCACGGCTGTTTCCCAACCGCCAACCCCACCACCGCCCCAACCTGGCGTCTGTCGCACTATCCACGGCGGAAGTGAACTCTCTCTCAACCGCCCCCTGCAAACTATCCGGGTTCCGGTGAGTCGGGAGAGTGCAACCGAAGGATTTACCACACTCATTCTACCCACCTCGGCGGAGAAAATGAGCATTCAGCTACTGATAGGAGACAACAGGGGATGGTCAATTTTGCCCAAAAATCAAGTCGTTGTTTGGCAAAATGCTAACACGCTGGACTTTTCCCCCAACCTAAGAATTATAAAAGGCGATCGCAAACTTTTGGTGCTGAATCTTCCGGTTGATCATTTCACCCTAACTGTGCAACCTGTTGTCAATCCTGAAAGTCAGGTGGCGGGAACAACTCAAGTTTATCCTGTCACTCTCTCCGCCACAGGAATTACTTCCCCGTTTCAATTTTTAGAGAATTCATTCACCCCAGGCAAATCCTTCCCCGCCTCTGTGAACTCAATTCTCAATCGCACTCAACCGGGTGATGTATTAATCCCCAATCGCTTTGCCCGTGAACTGACTCTCTCAGAAATTATGGGCGCTGAACTCAACCGTTGTCCTCGTTCTCACTAATGGAGTGAATCATGACTTCAACTCACGACTCTGCTGACAAAATTTCCACGGTTTTACCTGAACAAGAAACAAAACCACCCTTGATTGACAACTCAAACCAACGACTAAAAGCCATCCTGACATGGATAGGATTTGGTGGGATTTGGAGTTTCTGGTGTATCTCGGCTTTGGGAACATTTTTCGCTTTACAAGTTCTCTTGGACATTGCTGGTGGTGGCGTTATTGGTAAATACAAACTCGATATTTTTGGCTTCAAAGTCCCCACAAAAACTCTCGTTTTGACTATTTTTGCAGGTGCGATTGAAGTGGGCGGTCTGGGGGCGAGTTGGTTTAGCCGGAAGCCAAAATCAGACGAATTGGACTGACGCTTAAAACCCAAATAGTCTTGTCCTGTGTTGGGTTTCGACTTCGCTCAACCCAACCTACAATTCCTTGAATTCAATCACAGTTTCGCTTAACTAAGTCTCATGCAACATTTAAGTTTACCGAAAATAACCCCTTCTTTAGTCGTTCACATTGGCATCGTTATTACCCAGTTTTTCCTATTCTCCGCCGCCCTATCTGTTGTTTTATTAGATCAATCTCCAACCACGAATTTGAATACCTGGACAACGGAGGAAAATCGGGCTGAAGTGAAGACAGAATCACCGATTTCTTTTCCCTCTGATCCCCAATCTGCCTGTCTAATTTACAGTTTAGCCTTAACCGCCGCGATTTGCAGTTCCTGGGTGATTCCAGAGGTAGCTTTAGCGATGAGCGATCGCGTGACTTCTTTGCACTCTACTCCTAACCAGGATACCTCTGGGACATCCCCCGATCAACTGATTCCCGAAGACAGTAACACCGAGACTCAAAATGAACCCAACAGCACTCAGGATATCAACATGAAAATGCTCAGATTTATTCAACAATTTAGGCAAGTTTTGGGACAGCAGATGCTGGAAGACAGCATTCATCGCCAGCAAAGGTTTATTCATCAAACAATTGATACACTCAATGCCCAAAATGAGCAGTTAAATCAAGACTTGGAACGGGCAAAGACGTTACCACTAGAGATTGTCGATCAGGTTCTCCAAGGGGAAGCGGTACAATATATTCCCAATCTGGATGACTATATTGAGCAAGAAATACTCAAGCGCAACAAGCAGGACTGAATGACAAATTTTTGTGCTATTCAATTGGGCGCACATCAGTTAAGCTGTTCGGCATTTAAACCTTAATATCAATAATAACGAAATCCTTGCCGTAGTGCGTTAAGCGAAGCCATGCCGCAGGCTTTGCATCTTGCTCGCTACATTGAGCATCTTGCTCGCTACTAATACCCAATTTAAATGCATGACAGCTTACAGCAGTTTGCTCTGCTATGCGGTACATCGCCCCTACACAAAAACCCGTACCGTTAGCATTAATTAACAATTACATATTCCCTAAACTTAGGACGAAAGCGAACCAAACAACGCTGATAAAAACTGTTGAGCGTGGATATTTTAATTCCCAGCTCGTTAGAAATTTCTTTCCAGGAGTAGCCAGCCATCACCTTGAGAGCTAAAAACTTAAAATTAGCGATAGGCTGATTCACAATATGGGTATTTTGGAAAATCCCTTCTGGATCTTCCTGCAAAACATCAATAACTTCTTGTAAAATCGAAGGCGTTGATGAATGAGTAAATTGTAGTGACGTTTTTTGTTCCAGTTGTTCCAACGTTAATCGGGTTGCTTGACGCTGGTATGCCCGATGAAACCCCTTGGGCATCACTTCACGACTAGCTTCGATAAAAAAACGCTTCGCGAATAGAAAATTGACCCAGGATAAGACATCATACTGAGGATTATACCTATCAATGTTTTCGCAGATGTAACAAAATAGTTTTTGCTGGGCTTCGGTATAAATATCGTCATAGAAGCCTATAAATTTACCTTTATGCGGACGGCAAAGTCTACCGGATTGTAAAATTTCTTTGATCAATTTAGCTAGAGCCAGTTGTCTGTTTTGGCTTTTCGCCGGAGATTCCTGGGCGGTGAGAGCCAGTTGTTTTAGGCGGGCGTTGAGTTCGTTCATGGGTGGGGTGTCGTTATACTGGAAACAAGGTGGTTTAATAGCTTGCTGACAGTATGGAACGCCCTTTAGATGACTTCAATGGGAAAAAGTCGGATGGTTCGCTGAGGCTCGGATCAGGTTTTATCAGTTCTGGGGTGAGTAGAAATCAGAAAAAGTCAGTTTTTCGTCCTTTGTCATTCGTCATTCGTTCTTTGTGTGTGGAAGAGTGCTTGCACTCCATTGGGGCGGGTTTAGTAACATCCGGGTGAGAAACGAAACGTTAACGGTAAAACCCGCCCCTACAACAGACGTTCCATCTCCCCCTGCTCCCCCTGCTCCCCCTGCTTCCCCTGCTCCCCCTGCTTCCCCTGCTTCCCCTGCTTCCCCTGCTCCCCCATCTTCCCATTCCCCTCATCCTCAAAGCTAAACTGGTAGCATCTCAATCACTAACCTGAGATGCAAACGATCGCGATTACTCTTACCGATGACCATTGGCTGAAGTTGCAGGATATAGCAACTCGCCTGGATATTTCTCCTGAAACCTTGATTATGATGGGTGTTGAGCAGATCCTCACTCATACGCCATCTTCAACATCAGCGTCAGCACAACAACTACAAGAGAGTCTCTCGGAACACCCTCAACTCACGTCAGCCATGGACAAATCTCAGCCAGCAGACGCCGAAATTCTGAATGCTTTAGCTCAAGAAAAACAACGGGGAGACTTAAAATCTCAGGTTCTATCCATCACTGCTCATGAATTCCGTACCCCTCTGACAACGATTCTGTCTACGGCTGAATTGTTGGAACATTACCAATGGACAAAAGCAGAACAAGTGGAACAGTTGCATCTGATTCAGGAAACAGTACAACAAATGCTGCAATTGCTGGAAAATATGCAGCTTGTCGGTACGGCTGATGGGGAACAACTCCCCTTTACTCCCGCACCTGTGGAACTTCATGACTTTTGTCAACGGTTAGTCGCTCAAATTCAGCAGGGTTTAACTCTCAAACATTTAACCAACGACGAGAATCAAGCCTATACCCTCACCTTTGCTTCTCAAGTGACGTGTTTACCCGCAATGGTGGATGAAAAACTGATGCGACAAATGCTGTCGAACTTGCTATCCAATGCGATGAAATACTCTCCGGTGGGCGGTACGATTCGATTTAGCCTCACCCGTGAGGGAGAGAAGGCTTGCTTTGAGATTCAGGATCAGGGAATTGGTATCCCCTCGGAGGATATACCCCACCTGTTTGATTTTTTCTATCGGGGAAACAATGTGGGCGCGATCGCGGGGACAGGATTGGGGTTAGCGATTGTTAAGCAATGTGTTGATCTGCACCAGGGACAAATTGATGTAACCAGTGACGTTGGCTTAGGTACAACGTTTACGGTTCGCTTACCCTTGATCAGCGATCGCCAGGGAAAAATGCCAGCATCAGCAGACTGGGATTAGAGAGTAGAATTGAGACTCGCGCCTTTTTCCTGAAAACAGCGACAACTATCCACATTTGGGGTCGTAAACAATTACAATTAACCCTCAACTATTTTCTCTAGAAAAAGAAAAAACAGTAACAAATATCAATGAATTTCTATGGGTTTTAACTGTTTAATTTTAAAATACTGTACATAACCGTCAACGAACATCTAAGTCATCCTTTTTCCTGGCTTCGACAAGCCCAAAATTTTACTAGGATTGGGTTCTACCGCCTAATTTCTAACGTGTTCAACAGGAAAGCGATAATACTCGCCTCGTTTTCCAACTTGCTCCCATTGGGCGAGATATCCAGCGAGCTATAGTCATGACGACGATTTTAGTAATTGAAGACGAAAAAGCCATTCACAGGAATCTACTTAAACTACTGAATGCGGAAGGATTCGAGACGCTCAGTGCCGATAATGGTAAAATCGGTGTGAAATTGGCTCAAACTAAACAACCTGATTTGATTATCTGCGATATCCTGATGCCGGGACTGGATGGTTATGGTGTACTCCATATCCTACAACAAGACTCCTCAACGGCGACGATTCCCTTTATCTTCCTCACCGCCAAGACAAAACAGGCGGATATGCGCCAGGGTATGACATTGGGGGCGGATGATTACGTGACGAAGCCCTTTACTCGCGCCCAAATTCTCAGTGCGATCGCGGCGCGATTACAAAAGGTAAAATTACGCCAACAGCAGTCTATCATCAATCCCAATCTGCCCAATCGTCGGTTACTCCAGAAACGTTTTAATCAGCTAGAGAAACCAGGAAATCAGGGTAAACTCCAGATTTTCCTCTTATCGCTGGAAATTGAACAACTCAACCAACTCAACAATACCCTAGGACTTGCCATTGGTGATCAATTACTCCAAGCCGTTGTCGAACGCTTACACCGTCAGTTAGGACAACAGGATGCGATCGCTCAAATCGGTAGTGATCATTTTATCATTCTCTTGAGTCGAAGTTATCACAAACCTGAGAGTATTCAAATTGTCGAAACCTTGTTAAAGGCGTTTGATTTGCCGTTTCAGGTAGACTCTCATAAAATCTTCCTGTCTGCCTACATTGGTATTGCTATTTTAGGACGTGATGGTCGAGATCTCGACACCCTAATTAGACACGCTAGTGTCGCCAGAGAAGAAGCCAAACAACCGGGAAATCGTCGCTACCAGTTTTATATTGCCTCCATTGGCGCGAAATCGCAAGAAGCCTTTGAGCTAGAAATCCAAATGCGTCAAGCCTTAGAACGGCAGGAGTTTCAGCTTTATTATCAACCGAAAGTAAATCTGCTCACGGGACAAATTGAGGGGGCGGAAGCCTTGGTGCGCTGGAATCATCCCCAACGGGGGATTATTTCGCCCGTTGAGTTTATTCCCTTAGCCGAAAAAACCGGGCTAATTGTGCCATTGGGCGAATGGGTACTCAGACAAGCTTGTCACCAAGCGCGAGTCTGGCAAGATCAGGGAATCTATCCCTTACGGATTGCCGTGAATTTATCGCCCCGTCAGTTTAATCAGTCTAATTTAACCAACTTTGTCGTAGACATCCTCCATGAAACGGGATTGAATCCCCATTATTTAGAATTAGAACTCACCGAAAGTACATTAGTGCAAAATCCCGAATCCGCGATCGCGACATTGCAGACATTCAAGGCTTTGGGTATTCGTATCTCTATTGATGATTTTGGTACAGGCTATTCCGCCTTAAGTCAATTGAAGAAATTCCCATTTGATGTGTTAAAAATTGACCGTTCTTTTGTCTGTCAACTGACCGAAGATAGCCGCGATGAAGCGATTACCACGGCAATTTTACAAATGGCTCGCAGTTTGAAGTTAAAGGTTGTGGCGGAAGGCGTGGAGACGCTAAGTCAATTGAATTTTCTCAAAGGACATCAGTGCGATGAAATCCAGGGGTATTGGTTTAGTCCGCCTTTATCGGCTGAGGCGTTTGCTGATTTGCTGAGTACGGGAAAAAAGTTTCCCCTATTGTCAAGTTAAATCAAAAATAAAACATCAGTGTTAAAATTACAGTCCTCTTCATACCACAGGCGTTTAAACATTGCTTCGGCTTCTCGATTTATAATTTCCCCTGAGATGGGCAAGAGGCAACCTGACGAATTCCCTCTAAAACCACCTCCAGATTAGTCATAACATCTTTATTTTGGCAGCGAATTACTCGATAGCCATAAGCTTCTAAATGTTTTGTTCTCGTTGTATCATAGTCCTGTTGTGAGTCATGAATTTTACCATCAACTTCGACAATCAGTTTGCACTCTGGGCAGCAGAAATCGACGATAAAATGCCCAATAGGATGCTGACGGCGAAATTTTAAGCCATTGAGTTTTCGTCCTCTCAAAGCTTGCCATAGTTTTTGTTCGGCTGGAGTCTGAGTTTGACGAAGTTGCTTGGCGGCTGCTTCGATTTGAGATGTTGTTCCTCGGATTCTCGCCATTGTGTCAGCCCTCATCCCCTAGCCCCTTCTCCCAAGCTTGGGAGAAGGGGAACCGGACTATTATAGCGCTACGCGCCAAAGAATAGGCAATAGGCAATAAGCTGTTCGGCATTTAAACCTTAATAATGTCAAGAATGACTCTCATTCTTGTAGTGTGTTTAGCGAAGCCATGCCGCAGGCTTTAGCGAAGCCATGCCGCAGGCTTTGCATCTTGTTCGCTACTAATACCCAATTTAAATGCATGACAGTTTAGGGTAGCATGGAGTGCAATATTTGATTGTTTTGTTTATCCAACTCCCCCTCTCCCAGACTTGGGAGAGGGGGCTGGGGGGTGAGGGCGGCTAAATGTCCATTCCTGATTGCCAATGCGGATAATATTACCCGGCGTTAGGGTACAAGGCTGATGAGGAGTAAGCCGTTGTCCATTAACAAATGTCCCATTAGAACTACCCACATCAATTAACTGGTATTGGATTTGACCCTGAGCGTCTCTGGATTGGGTAATCTGAGCATGATAGCGGGAACTTAACCCATCATCCAGAACCAAAGTATTATTCGGTTCTCGTCCAATCGTGCAGGTGCTGGCGGATAAATTGAATGTCGCACCCGATGCGTTGTGGACTAGATGCGCCTGTACTCCACTAGCGGGTTGGGCAATTATCGTGGGCGCTAATACGGGTTTATCTCTTACAGGTAAATTGGCTGGGGATTCTCCGGCGCTGGGTAAGGAGTTCGGTTGAGGGGAAGTGCCAAAAGCGGCAGGGTTCCCATTGGAGGACTGTGGTGCAACAATATTAACGTGTTGTATGGGAGGTGGTGGGATAACCGGACGACTGGCTTCGGCGATTTGCATCTTTAAGGCGGCTTCGTGTTCCGCTTCCTGTCTGGCGCTCATTCCTTCGACTTGACGAATGATTCCCCTCGTCTGGGGGAAGTTGATATCACTGACTCGCACGTCTTCTAGGGCAAAGCCTAGGGAATAGGATATCTCGGCATGGTCAAGTAGGTATTGTCGGATATGGACTCGTCCCTGGTTAACTAATTGTTCCATCCGCAATTGACCTACAGCTACCCCTAAACTATCTTTTACCGCACTCGTGAGGGCTGCAATTGGATCTGAGAGTTCCAAGGCGACTCGTCTTGCATCCACGACTTGGTACATGACGTTGAGGGAGATATTAATCAAATATTGGTCACGGGATAAGAAATCGCCTTGAGAGAGGATTTCTAGGTTGCGAATCTTGCTATCCACCAGAACCAGTTCACATTGTTCGAGAAGGGGTAAGGCGAAGCTGAAATGACGCCCCGGTTTCAATTTGCGGACAAATTTCCCATTTTTGACCAACAAACCGGTATAACCTGCGCCGATAAAGTCCATACTCCACCCAACCCAGCGTTCTGGGTTTAGCGTTTGGATAAGGGGGGAAGTGGTACTAGACATGAGCGGTTCGTGAGTAACAGGAGTGGGCAGGTTATGTATTTTTAGACTAACAAAGCTTGGCTGGATTCCGGCATGGCAATGATGACGGGATGGGTAGCCGTTCGGTTTCGGGTTCGTTCCCCGCTGAGTATCGCCTATTACCAGAAAACATTGTAGGGGCGACCCGCCGCACACAATTTACACCGCCCAGCCATTACAGCGCTTTTCGCTGTAATAAAGTACAGTCGATCAAAGTCCCCCTATTTGATCCCCCTTCCGTCCCCCTATTTGATCCCCCTTCCGTCCCCCTATTAGATCCCCCTTCCGTCCCCCTTAAAAAGGGGGAAACCAGATGTTGCTTCGCTTTTTGTTCCATGGGGGAAACCAGATGTTGCTTCGCTTTTTGTTCCATGGGGGAAACCAGAGGATGCTTCGCTTTTATTGCACGGGGATTTAGGGGGATCGACAATGTACCGCATAGCAGAGGAAACTGCTGTAATTGGATCGGGTCGCCCTCCAGAGGATATCGGTCATTAAAAACCCATACAAAATAGCGAGCGAGACGCTCGCACTACAACCGTTTACCGTTCTCTATTCCCTATTCTCCTTTCCCTATCTTCACCACAATCCCAACCTTTAATTAGCTGACCCGCGTACATAAAAAGGGCGAGTCGAGACAGGTTAATTCTCACACCGCCTGACTTTGTGCAGGGACTCGCCCCTACAATACAATATTTATTTGAAAACTCTCTATCTGTTAGTCCGCGATCGCTTGCGGGAGGAAAACCGGATTCAACCGGATAGGATATTTATTTACTATTCCCTGGTTCTTGCCAAAAAACAATGGAATCACTTAAGGGTTGAACTTGGGTTCCCGGATAGTAAAAGGTGAGAATGTCCTCTCCTGACCAACCGAGATTCGCTAAGTTATAGGAACCATATTGGCTCAAACCAACGCCATGTCCAAAGCCGCCGCCGACATAAGCATAGCCTTTGAGGGTTTTATCCTCTTTATTGTTACCGTAAAGTGGTTCAAGGTAAAAGAGGGTACTGCGAGGGGGATAAAAGGCACTACGGATTTCATTTTTTTGGAGTTCAACCACACCCTTATCTGTTTGCACATCCAGTTTGAGGATGCGTCCGGCGGGCGATCGCTTGATAACTTGCATCTGTTGGATGGTGGTAAACTCAGCTAGGGGATGTTTGATTTTTTCCAAGTAGCGCCGCAAATCTTTCTGAATTTGTTCCAGGGAGTTTTCGACCCGCCACCTGAAAGGGGATCGACCACTTTCATTGAATCCTTCTTTCAAGTTAATGAATTCGCGGAAGTTTTGTTCATTCCCTAAAGGCTTCTCAGATAAGTCCCAAATCGGCTGGGGCGAGTCAATCACGGCTTTTAAATAAGGACGTTCTGACCCATTCCAGGAATCACTAAAGGGCGCGGTGACACCGCCAGAGGTGGAGGAATATAAGGCGTCTACGAGCTGATTATTATAAGTTAAGACTAGCCCCTGAGTTTTCGCGATCGCCCGATCCGCCGTGGGAACGGTTCCTGTGAGTCCGCGATAGACTTGGCAATGGGTATTTGCACAGAGTTGGTAATTGTCTGCTGTAAATCGACGCAGATTGCGGAGGGCGTAGGTGCGAGCAATAATGGTTTGTGCTTCTACTGCTGCGTATGGTGCCCCTGGTCCAATTTCATGGGGGACAACACCACGCAGATAGGTTTCTAAGGGAACGTCATTCACCAGGGTGTAAGTCCCGTAAGCATTGGGCTGGATTTTCAGACTTCCTGCATACAGACGCGGGTTGCGCTTATCTTCATTGCGAATCACCTGGATTAAATCATTCTCCGAGTCAATCTCTATCCATTGGCGATTATACCGATAGCCATCCACCACAAATGACACTCGCGGTACTTGGGGAAGGACTTGACTTTCTAGTCTAACTGTGCTGTACCCTTGAGCTTGGAGACTTTGCAGCAACAGGCGTCGCAGCAGGGGCGTCTGATAGACATCCCGTTTCGCCCAAACTTGCCAGCGTTCCGGCTGCACCACTTCCACCTGAATCCCCCGTGAACGCCACTGATCCGCCGCATCTTCGGCGGTTTCAAAGGTGGCGTGATCGCTGAGGACTAAATGTTCAGCTAAAACGGGTTGGGATAAGGGTTGCGTCGCCACTTCCAGCGTCACCTGATCGGTTTCTAGGGTTTGGGGTTGCATATCCCCTGCCAAGAACCGCAAACTCAAGCTATCCCCAGGTGTCGCTTTTAGGGTCAGTTCGTCGGTGGGTTCTGAGCCAAAACGCTGCACCACACCCACTTTCAGGTTTACATCCTCCGCTTGAGCTGGCTTACTTCCAGAGAGTCCCCAAAAACATAACGCGATCGCGCAGGCTTTCAGGACATTAGGGATTGGGGATTTGCGATTGGGGATTGGGGAAGAGTTTTTGGTCTGCATGATACCAAGTTACATGTTGTAGGTTGGGTTGAGGGACGAAACCCAACTTATTATTTCAGCGTTGACACAGTAGTCAGGGCGGGTTTAGTTACATCTTGGTGTGTCATAAACGATAGTGGTGAAACCCGCCCCTACACATTAATCAAGCCTCACTAGCACTAAACAGGACTTCACCCTGAATCATCCGCTGAGCTGCATCGAGCAGCACTTCTTCCAGATAAGGTTTGGTAAAGTAACCACTCGCGCCCAGTTGGGCTGCCATTTGCCGATGTCGTTTCGCCCCGCGAGAGGTGAGCATGGCAATGGGTAACTGGCTGAGATTCTCATCTTTCTGGAGTCGAGAGAGTAGTTCTAATCCATCCATTCTCGGCATTTCGATATCGCAGAATACAATATCACAGGGTAAACCTGACCGAAGTTTATCCCAGGCTTCTTGACCATCGCGGGATTGTTCCACCCGATAGCCTGCTTTAGCAAAGGTCATTGAGAGGAGTTCACGGACTGTAATTGAGTCATCCACAATCAAAACGAGTGGCTCATGGGGAGTTTCTGGGGCTTCTTCAATTCCTGCACCTTCGCTGTCCCCTCTCGACCAAATCGTCACACTGTCTTTCCGCAGGCGTCCGCTGGCGAGGTCAATCAGTTCTAACACATCGGCAATGGGCATGATTCGACCATCTCCTAAGACTGTCGCCCCAGCAATACCAATGGGTTTAGGCGGAGGACCTTCGAGTTGTTTAATCACGATTTCCTGTTCACCTAAGACCTGATCCACTTCGATGGCAATGAATGTCCCAGAACTGCGTAGCACAACAATTGAGACTAGGTCATCTTCTCGCTTACCCCCATAAACATTACCCCGACTAATTGAACGGTTGTAAGAGAGCAACTCGCTTAGGGGTTGCACAGAGACTAACGTGTCCCGCCAGGAGACACCGATTTGACCGTTGGCATCTTTTTGTAAGCGATCTTGAGGCACATCAAACATATCTTCCACCCCATCCATGGGAAAGGCAATGCGAGCGCGAGCGCTCAAACAGCATAGGGCTTTACAAATACTTAGGGTTAAGGGTAGCCGAATGGTAAAGGTTGTGCCTTTTCCTAACGCCGAATCAATATAGATTGCGCCCCGAATTTCGCTCAAACTGGTACGGACAACATCCATCCCCACACCGCGTCCGGCGAATTCACTGGCTTCGTCTTTGGTACTAAAACCGGGGTGGAACAGAAAGTCATACAACTCTGTATTGGTTAGGTCTTTCGCCTCGGCTGGGGTGATCAGTTTTTTCTCAATTGCCTTTCGTTTAATCCGTTCGGGGTCAATACCTGCGCCATCGTCGGAAATGGCAATCACCGTTTGGTTTCCTTGGTGGAACGTTCGCAGAGTAATTTGACCCACAGCAGGTTTACCCATTTCTTGCCGTTCGTCTGGGGATTCAATGCCATGGGTAATGGCATTATTGACCAAGTGGGTTAAGGGATCATAAAGGTGTTCCAAGATCATTTTGTCGAGCAAGGTTTCTCGACCATCCACTTGCAGTTGGGCTTCCTTGCTTAACTTGCGGGAAATTTCCCGCACCGGACGAGTCAAACGGTCAGCAGCATTGGCAAACGGAACCATGCGCGATCGCGTCAGTCCTTCTTGGAGTTGAGTGGTCACCTGTCGTAAGTTGCGAGCCACCTGATCGGTTTCATCCACTAAGAATTCTACGTCAGACGCCGATTCCCGCACTTGCACAATTAACTCGATCATCTCTTGGGAGAGTAAATGGAAGCCGGTAAAGCGATCCATTTCCAAGGGATGATAATCTTCAGAGGATTCAGAATCAGACTCTTTGGATGCAGATGCAGCATTTTCTGATCCGAATAAAGAATGAGAGCGCTGTTGGCTTTGACTACTGGCTAACAAAGAACTCTCCAGCAGCGATCGCTCATACAAATCCCGCATCCGCGCCCCGACATCGCTCAACGCCGAAACTTGATGCTGTAAATTATCCAAGAATTGCCGTAGACGCTCTTGATCCTGTTCTAAGCTATTACGGCTAACTACCAATTCTCCCACCAAGTTATTGAGACTATCGAGGTGCTTAACCGGAACTCGCATCGTTTGTTCAAATATCCGAGGCGCTCTCCGACTGGATAAAGAGGCGCTTTGTCGCGAACCTGTATTCGTTGTCGCTGCACCTCCTATCGATTTATCAGCGTCTTGGAGGAGGATTTCCAACTCTTTATCTAGGTCATCTTGATCTTGAGATGGGGGAGTTTGAGCTACAGATGCTCGATTGTCTTGAGTTGCTCCCGGTTCCTCTAAGAATATTTCTAAATCCTCAAACGAATCTGTCTGTGAGGGAGTATCACTCAGCATGGCTTCTAATTCAGCCAACTCATCGCCGCTTTCACTGGTCAATGTTGCTGAAGTCTCCCCATCCAGCATGGCTTCTAAATCAGCAAACTCATCGCCGCTTTCACTGGTCAATGCTGCTGAAGTTTCCCCATCCAGCATGGCTTCTAAATCAGCAAACTCGTCAGCGCTTTCACTGGTTAATGCTGCTGAAGTCTCCCCATCCAGCATGGTTTCTAAATCAGCAAACTCATCAGCGCTTTCTCGGGGTGAATCCAAATCCCATTCGGTTTCTGCCAGAGTTGCTAATGAAAAATCATCATCAACAGTCGCTTCTTCCAGACTAAAAAGTTCGTCTAGATCTTCGTCCGATGGTGTTTCTGGGATGTCCCAATCCCCAAATAAATCGGCGGCGCTGTCCGATGTTTCTGGTTGCGATGTCTCTACAGATTCATCAGTTAACCAATCTTCATCTAAACCCTCTAGTTCGGCGCTTGGGGCTGCTTCTGCCTCCTCTTCGGCAAATAAGTCGTCTAAGTCTTCCCTCGCCTCTGTTTCTGGGATGTCCCAATCCCCAAATAAATCGGCGGCGCTGTCCGATGTTTCTGGTTGCGATGTCTCTACAGATTCATCAGTTAACCAACCTTCATCTAAACCCTCTAGTTCGGCGCTTGGGGCTGCTTCTACCTCCTCTTCGGCAAATAAGTCGTCTAAGTCTTCCCTCGCCTCTGTTTCTGGGATGTCCCAATCCCCAAATAAATCGGCGGCGCTGTCCGATGTTTCTGGTTGCGATGTCTCTACAGATTCATCAGTTAACCAACCTTCATCTAAACCCTCTAGTTCGGCGCTTGGGGCTGCTTCTGCCTCCTCTTCGGCAAATAAGTCGTCTAAGTCTTCCCTCGCCTCTGTTTCTGGGATGTCCCAATCCCCAAATAAATCGGCGGCGCTGTCCGATGTTTCTGGTTGCGATGTCTCTACAGATTCATCAGTTAACCAACCTTCATCTAAACCCTCTAGTTCGGCGCTTGGGGCTGCTTCTGCCTCCTCTTCGGCAAATAAGTCGTCTAAGTCTTCCCTCGTCGCTGTTTCTGGGATTTCCTCATCCCCAAATATATCGGCAGCACTGTCCGATGTTTCTGGTTGCGATGTCTCTACAGATTCATCAGTTAACCAATCTTCATCTAAATCCTCTAGCTCGGCGCTTGGGGCTACTTCTGCCTCCTCTTCAGCAAATAAGTCGTCTAAGTCTTCGCTCGGCGCTGTTTCTGGAGTTTCCCACTCGCCCCATATATCCGTTTGGGTGTCCGATATTTCTGGTTGCTCTATCTCTGGAGACTCATCAGTGAACCAATCTGCCTCTAAATCCTCTGGTTCGGCGCTCTCGGCTAAGGCTTCCTCCTCTTGTTCGCCGAATAAGTCGTCTAAGTCTTCGCTCGATGGTGTTTCTGGAGTTTCCCAATCCCCGAATATATCGGCGGTAGTATCCGATGTTTCTGGTTGCTCTATCTGTTGAGACTCATCAGTGAACCAATCTGTCTCTAAATCCTCTGGCTCAACGCTCTCGGCTAAGGCTTCCTCCTCTTGTTCGCCGAATAAGTCGTCTAAGTCTTCGCTCGGCGCTGTTTCTGGAGTTTCCCACTCGCCCCATACATCCGCTTGGGTGTCCGATATTTCCGGTTGCTCTATCTCTGGAGACTCATCAGTTAGCCAATCTGCCTCTAAATCCTCTGGCTCGGTGTTCTCTGCTAAAGCTTCCTCCTCTTGTTCGCCGAATAAGTCGTCTAAGTCTTCGCTCGATGGTGTTTCTAGGATTTCCTCATCCCCAAATAGATCGGCAGCACTGTCCGATGTTTCTGGTTGCGGTGTCTCTACAGATTCATCGATTAACCAATCTGCCTCTAAATCCTCTGGCTCGGCACTCTCGGCTAAGGCTTCCTCCTCTTGTTCGCCAAATAAGTCGTCTAAGTCTTCGCTCGGCGCTGTTTCTGGAGTTTCCCACTCGCCCCATACATCCGCTTGGGTGTCCGATGTTTCTGGTTGCTCTATCTGTTGAGACTCATCAGTTAGCCAATCTGCCTCTAAATCCTCTGGCTCGGTGTTCTCTGCTAAAGCTTCCTCCTCTTGTTCGCCGAATAAATCATCTAAGTCTTCGCTCGTCGCTGTTTCTGGGATTTCCTCATCCCCAAATAGATCGGCAGCACTGTCCGATGTTTCTGGTTGCGGTGTCTCTACAGATTCATCGATTAACCAATCTGCCTCTAAATCCTCTGGCTCGGCACTCTCGGCTAAGGCTTCCTCCTCTTGTTCGCCAAATAAGTCGTCTAAGTCTTCGCTCGGCGCTGTTTCTGGAGTTTCCCACTCGTCCCATACATCCGCTTGGGTGTCCGATATTTCTGGTTGCGGTGTCTGTTGAGACTCATCAGTTAGCCAATCTGCCTCTAAATCCTCTGGCTCGGTGTTCTCTGCTAAAGCTTCCTCCTCTTGTTCGCCGAATAAATCATCTAAGTCTTCGCTCGTCGCTGTTTCTGGGATTTCCTCATCCCCAAATAGATCGGCAGCACTGTCCGATATTTCCGGTTGCGGTGTCTCTACAGATTCATCGATTAACCAATCTGCCTCTAAATCCTCTGGCTCGGCGCTCTCGGCTAAGGCTTCCTCCTCTTGTTCGCCGAATAAGTCGTCTAAGTCTTCGCTCGGCGCTGTTTCTGGAGTTTCCCACTCGTCCCATACATCCGCTTGGGTGTCCGATATTTCTGGTTGCGGTGTCTGTTGAGACTCATCACTTAGCCAATCTGCCTCTAAATCCTCTACTTGGGTATTTGAATCAAATGACTCCTCTCCGTCTTCAACAAATAAGTCGTCTAAATCTTCGTTAGATGGAGCCTGTGGTGTTTCCCAATCGCCAAATAGATTAGCTGCTGATTCAGTTTCCGATGTCCACGGTTGTTGTGTCCCTTGAGATTCATCCGTTAACCAATCGATATCAAAATCTTCTACCTGTGCCGTTGAGCTTTGTGACTCTTGACCCTCTTCAGCAAAGAGTTCGGCGACATCTTCTGTTACTTCTGGCAGAATTTCGTCGCCTTGTTCCTCAAACAATGACTCCGAACTATCTCCATCCTTTTGGGCTGAAGTTGTGCTTTCATGCAATAACGCTTCATCCGTGGATGTAGGCAGTTCAACGATAGAATCGTTTTCTGGCTCAGTCAAGCTATCGACTGGTGTTGATTCAACTCCAGGTTCTGAATCAAAGAAATCATCGAGCGCCTCAAAATCGGGGAGGTCTTCTGAGTCTTCCCAAGCTTCTTGATCAAAATCGTCGAGAGATGTTTCTTCAAAGGGATTTGATACATCCCCCGCTTCTGGTGTTGCTGATTCGATGTCGATTGTCTCAGCTTGATTGTTATTGTCTAACTGGTTTTCTAGATCTAAATCATTACTTTCTAGATAGTCTTCCAGATCTAAATCGTCCTGATTTACTGATTCTCCCCGGGTTTGGGCATTTTCCTCAGTGCTAGAAATTTCTAGCAGGTCATCAAAGTCCCAGTCGGACTCTGAGACTGTTTCATCGCCCTCAAGGGAGGATTGAGGAAAGTTCTCCTCTACATCCAAATCCTCAAGTTCAGAATGACTGAGAATTTCCGCTGACGAAGCTTCTCCTTCCTCGTCAAAGAAACTCTCACCAAATAAACCATTCAAGTCATCGTCTGAGTGACTCATCTGGTCTGAATCCTCTGAGCTATCTGACTCAAATAGTAGATCAGAAAAGTCATCGGTTAAGCTGGATGAGATATCCAGGGAATCTGATGATTCTTTTGAGGCTTGAGGATTGGCGATCGCGTCTGGTGAGAAGTCATCCGTTAACCCCTCCATTAACTCATCATCGGTGGTTGAATCCTCTAAATCATCACTCTCCCCAATTAGATCCGAAAAATCATTCGAGTCTTCAAGATCCAGAAAATCATCTGAATCCGAGTTTAAGGATTTATCGTTTAGGTTGATAACATCTTCTTCTTCTTGCCAAGTTTGATCTAAATCAGGTGTTTGAGTTTCAAAAATATCGGCTAAACTATTGAGTTCGGCAATACCCACTTCGGGTTCGCCCTGATCAGAGAGAGGAGAGATAGAGTTTGAGGATTGAACCGTCGAGAATTGGAGTTGATCGCGTCTGAACCGGGCGGTTTCGTTTGGGTTTTGGATATAGGTATCCTCTGCTTGGATATAGGTATCTCGACTATCGGAGAGATGGGTGTTTTCTTTGTGATTGTGGTTAGATTCCTCGGATGCAGAAGTGGGTTGAGGGGAAGAATAGGTGCTAGCATCAGATGCTGTGGTTGATTCGACTGTTGTCGCATCTGGTGCAAGGGCTTTGAGTTGTTCACTGGGTACAATCTCGGCGGATCGCCCAGTCAGCACTAATTCTTGAGCTTGTTTAATTTCTTTAATGGTGACGCTAGCGAGTAAGCGGTAGGAATTCTCGGGATTCGCGATCGCACGTTTTGATATCTCTAATAGTTCACCCCACCCCGGTAAGTCCAATCGATCGCCTAATTCGATCAACTGTTGGCAATGTTCTTGCAGGGCGTGGCGATGTTCGGGAGTATCCGACTGCTTATACAGTTGCAACATCTCCCGCAGTTCTACTAAGACATCTCGCTTAAAGGTGGCGGGCAAGGTTTTTGTTCCTTTACTAGAGGATTGAGAGGAGTTGGCTAGGGTAGGAGTATCACCAGCCGCTTGAGAGTTTTGGACTAACTGTTGCAGATAGCTGTTAAGTTGCTCAAAAACAGGCTCAGCATCAGACATAATCGGGCTAGCTGTTTCGTCGGTCAAGCCATCAGAACCTTGAAGCTGGTTTAACAGAGCGCTGAGGGTATCAAAAACTCGCAGCAACAGGGTTTCTAACTGAGTATCTACTTGGATTAGAGTCTCTTGAAGGATTTTAAAGTAATCTTCTAGGCGATGGGCAGTTTGATGAATGCTATTGAGTCCTAACATAGCGGCTCCACCCTTGACCGAATGAGCAGCGCGGAACATTTCGTTCAGCGTCTCAGGGTCTTCGATGGTGCTTTGCAGATTTAGCAAACCTTGCTCTATGGTATTGAGGTGGTCTTGTGCCTCCTCCATAAAGTAGCCCATGATTCGCTGTTGTTGTTCCGACTGCATAGCTATATCCCTCAAAGCGTAGTAATGTGGGGTATTTTGCTTACCTAACTGCCCTGATTCAGTGCAGCGCTCGATTAAGGTTTACCATGAATAGTTTTTTTAATGTAGCTAATCTATTTCGGATTGACCTTAATTTATGGCGAATCAAACTTAGCTTTCCCCCTTACCCCATCTGATTGTAGCATTGCGGTCTACCGACTCTTTTCCTCAATTCGTTTTTTATCCTTTGTCCTTTGGTATGCTGAAACCGACGCTCTAAAGATTATCCTCTGCCTCTTCCCGATTTTGTTTTGCCAAGTTCCGTTGCTGCTGGGCAACGGCTTTTTGGTGAGACTGTTCGCCCGTCCAATCCGCACCTCGTTGGTCTAACTCATTCAGCAAGGGTAATCGACCATACAAAATCAATACATCACCCGGACAAATGTGAGTGTGTCCTTTGGGTGCGCCCACATAGCGACCATTCTCCCGTTGGATTCCCAGCACCACCACGCCTTCTTGTCTCAACCCCAACTCCCCTAACTCTTTATCTGCTAACCAATCGTCTGGTTGTACTTCCATCTCCATTACGGTGTAATCACCAGACAGACGTAGCAAACTGGTGTAATCTTGCACATTCAGCGTCGTCCAGCGCTGCAACGCCCAATTAATCAGTCGTGACAAATAACGGTCAACCCATTTACTCGTGGCTAAAACCCACAGCACCGCTAATCCTATTCCCAATATCAGCGATCGCACTTAATGGCGAAAGCCTTGTAGTGCGTTAAGCGAAGCCATGCCGTAGGCTTTGCATCTTGCTCGCTACTAATACCCAATTTAAATGCATGACAGCTTATCGATGGTGACTATGCTAACTTCAAAACGGATGATCTTGATTTGTTTGTTATGCATTAAAGGTCAATTGTCGATATTTCATACTTTAAAATTATTATGATAGAACCAATTCATAATCAACAGCAATCGCAGGCGTGGTCAAGGGAATTTCATCAGCTCATTCGAGGTGCTTTTGGCGGATTTTTATTTGGCATTCCTCTGCTCTATACCATGGAGGTTTGGTGGATAGGTTCATATATTGAGCCTATCATCTTACTGGGGGTTCTGAGCATTACGTATATGACGGTGTTTTTATTTAATCGCAGCGAAGGGTTTCGCAAAAGCAGCCGCGATGGGATGCTTCATGCCGCTATGGAAAGTGTGGAAGCATTGGCAATTGGCATTGTCTGTGCGACATTTATTCTAATTTTGCTGCGTCGAATTACCGGAGAAACTCCCATTGATGAAGCATTAGGAAAAGTTATTTTTGAGAGTGTGCCATTTTCCTTGGGTGTAGCGATGGCGCGATCGCTACTGCCGGAACAATCGGCTGAATCTGACTCCAGTCAATACTTACAGCCGATCAAAAAACGGGGTTTACGGACGATGATAGCTGATATTAGTGCCACCTTAATCGGTGCAATTATTGTCGCCTTTAGCATTGCCCCGACTGACGAAATTCCCACCCTAGCAGCTTCAGCTTCATCCCCTTGGCTACTGATAATTATAGCTGCATCCCTATTTATTTCCTACGGAATTGTTTTTGCTGCTGGCTTTGCTAACCAACACCAACACCACCTCCTCAACGGGATCTTGCCAACGCCTATCGGGAAAACTATTCTCTCCTACTTGATTTCACTGCTAGCTTCGGCTTTAATGTTGTGGTTCTTCAACCGTCTTAGCTTGAGTGATCCGTGGTTTTTGTGGTTGCGGTATACGCTGTTATTAGGGCTACCTGCAACAATTGGTGGTGCTGCTGGACGTTTAGCAATATGATATAGCAATCCTAAATAGGTTGTGAAAAATCAAAAAATAGAAAAAAGCTTTGAAACTCTTTCCCATTGCCCATGACACACCGAGCGAAGCGTTCGACTGAGCGCTCACGCCGAAGTCCGAGGTGTTCCCCATTCCCCAAAATTATCAGATGTTTGGACACGACTTAAATAGGATTGCTATATGAGTGATCAGTCTTCCGATCAAACGAACTCCTCTCATCGTTCCCCGGCGGAGTGGGTCAGCTTTACAATTGCCCTGTTCATTTTAATTACAATTGTGGGACTGGTCACATTTAGAGGACTGGGTAGAGACAGTCAACCCCCTATCCTCTGTGTAACTATTAAACAAGTAGAAATTAGCCAAGTAGAAGGACAATTTTATGTCCCCTTCGCCGTTACTAATAGCGGCGGGAAAACGGCGGAATCTGTTCAGGTGGTGGCGGAACTCACAACAGCATCGGGAGTTCAAGAATCAGGGGAACAAACGATTAACTTTTTGTCCAGTGGTGAAATTCAAGAAGGAGCCTTTATTTTTAGCTACCCTCCCCAAGAGGGAGACTTAAAGGTACGGGTGGCTAGTTATAAATTACCATAAATTTTATTATTTCTGTTCCTAAATCCAAGGAGCATTATCCATTATAGCATTTAACATTTTCTGGAAATTTTGACGGAACACTACGGCTAATAAACCACAGAATAGTATAGTTGCTGTCATCACCCACCAAAAGTGAGTGACTTGCCATACACCGCCGAATAGGGCAAAAATAATTAGTCCAGCAGCAGCGCCCCCTACAAACAGTAGAGTTGTTTCTTTAAAGGTGCGTGGTTTTGATTCCATAGGATTACCTCCTGATCCGAATGACACTCATTTTTTACTTTTACTATAACAAGGCGATCGCGCTTTTGCCATAGCGTTAAGTCATTAAAAGGAATGATAAAAGTCATTGAGGCTTAATTCGGCATCGCTTTAACCCCTGCTAATTGGGATTGAAGCCGAGCCAAATAAGCCGCTCGGTATTTATTGGCTCCATACATTCCATGTAAGCCGCACCCGTCTTCACCCGATTGGATGAACTCATTGGGTGAAGTCAAATTGCATGAGATTACGCTACAAAATGGAAAACTATAAAACCTATCTTAGGTGTCTAATGATTTCCAAGATTTCGCATCAGAACAGTCATAAATTTCGATGGTATTGCCACGACGAAGCATCCGTTTTCCCAGCTTGGGAAACTCAGCAATTTCTATGTCTAAGTTTTCTCCTCCCATTAAATATACAAGATCTTCGTCGCCCGTGTTTCTAAGATGATGTGCAACCGAAGGCGTTGGAAATCCCATGAAGTCTCCTGAAATGACTTCAAATTCCTCCCCGTCAATTTCCGCAATCCCCTTCCCTGATAGGATGTAAATCCATTCTTCCTCGCGATAGTGGGAATGATAAATAAAGGATTCCTTACCCGGAGCAATTCTGGCAAAGTTAACTCCAGTGCGCTTTAGTCCAACTGTCCGCCCTAAATAAGTCCCAGATATTTCGGAATTGGGATTCCAGGGATGTGAAAAGGTTTGCATACTGTCGGCAATCTGTTTAGCTCGTAGAATCGGATAGGTTTTGTCTTCCATTATGACTCTCAGTGTTTGTTGATAATAGTCTAAATTGTACTCATAATTATTGTCTTTTAGGGTTAAGTTTTTAAAATAAATGACAACAAGCTGACGGCTAGCATAATGTCTGCACCAGTGAAATCGTCTCCGACAATGTAGGTATTATAGGTTAACTCTTCGTCAACAAACGCGATCGCGATGTCAAGTTCCTCCCGCATGGCAGCAACTATCGCAGGTGTGACGGGAGCAAACCTCGTATAGCATTGACATAGGGGTTGATGGTTCTCTCCGGAAAATGCATCCATTGCAGGTATTTGGCACGCAAGGGTGAACTGATTGGTGGCGCAAGATGACCTTCACCATAGCGTTCGATTAAATACTCTATAATTATTTGTCCGATAACCTAACGTAACGTGAGCTGCAAGAGTAAATTATAAATTGTTTTATTCGGTATAATCATTCCGATTCTGGGAGCATGACATGAACAAGGATGAACTGATTAGAGGTTATCAAGCGGGTCAAAGAGATTTTTCAGGTGTGGATTTAAATGGCGTGGCAATCAGCAATGTTGATTTGAGTGGCATAAACTTAAGCCATGCAAATTTGGGGGGAGCTAATTTGCATAGGGTAAATCTAAGTTATGCCAACTTAAGCCATGCCAATTTTATGGGGGGAGCAGACTTTGATCAGGTCAATCTTAGTTATGCTAATTTGAGTAATGTTTGCTTAGATCACACTCTGCTCAAAAATTCCTCTCTAATTGAGGCAAATCTAAGTTGTATGTCTGCACTTCAATCATCTTGGAACAACTGCGATTTAAGTGGTGCAGATTTGAGTAACATTGATTTTGAGGAAGTCAATCTGTCAAGTTCTAATCTCAGCCAAGCTTCTCTGACTCACGCTTGCTTCTCCGTAAGTGTTAAGTTAAATGATGTCAACCTAAGCAAGGCTAACTTAACGGGTGCTAATTTAACGGGTGTTTGTAGTTTTATCAAAGTCAATTTGAGTGACGCCACACTCACACGAACGCTCTACGGCTCTTGTATTAATGCTGTAGTTGACGTTGACCTAACTCAAAAGGGAGCAATCTTGATTGAGTCTGGGGCTGATTTGAGTGGTTTTGATCTAAGTTATTATATCAGTCATTTCCCAAATAATTTCCGCATCAGCGTTATTGGGGGACTCAGTGAAGTTAACTTTAGTCATGCCAACTTGAAGGGTATCGATTTGAGTGATGAAGAATTAACATCAGCCAACTTTAGTTATGCTAATTTAGCTAGTGCCAACCTCAATGGTGCTGATTTAACTGATGCCAAATTATGTCATGCCAATTTAGAAGAGGCTGACTTGTCTTATGCTGATTTAAGCTATGCAAATTTACGGGATACTAACCTGCGAAATGCCAATTTAACCGACGTGAATTTCCGCCATACTATCATGCCAGATGGTAGGGTGAGAAATGATAACAGTGATTAAGCCTTGCATGAGAGTCATTAAACAAAGTGCAGGGCAAGTTTACTCCTCATCACTATTTCCCCAAAAGCAAATATATGAGTAAGTGGATGGACAAGTCGGTGGTATAATCGGATTGCCTTCAAGGTAAAGTCTCATCAGATTCGTTAATCCAGAAAGGGAGCTAATATCGGTGATTTGGTTAAATCTGAGGTCAATCCACTTTAGGTTTTTGAGTTGAACTAAAGGAGTAACATTAGTAACTTGGTTGGAGTGAAGATCAAGTCCAGTTAGGTTGTTAAGGTTAACTAAAGGGGTGATATTGGTTATCTGGTTATAGTTGAGATGAATCCACTCCAGATTAGTGAGTTGAGAAAGAGGACGAACATCTGTGATTTGGTTATGACTGAGCGCAAGACCCGTCAAATTAGTGAGTTGAGAAAGAGGACGAATATCCGTGATTTGGTTATGATTGAGGGCAAGCTGCCTCAGATTCGTGAGTTGAGAAAGAGGGCGAATATCTGTGATTTGGTTATTACCAATGTAAAGCGACTCCAGATTTGTTAGTTGGACTAAAGGACGAACAGTCGTAATTTGATTATTATTGAGGGAAATCCGTCTCAGATTTGTTAGTTCAGCTAAAGGGTAAATATCTGTAATTTGGTTGTTGTTGAGAGCAATATCTTTCAAGTTAATTAGCGCAGAAATAATCCGAAAATTGGTAATTTGGTTATGGCTAAGGTTAAGAAATTCTAGATTAGTTAGTCCAGACAGAGGGCTGATATTTGTTATTTGGTTATGACCAAGGTCAAGCCATTCTAGATTAGTTAGTTCAGACAGAGGGTTAACATTTGTTATTTGGTTACGACTAAGGTCAAGCCATTCTAGATTAGTTAGTCCAGACAGAGGGTTAACATTTGTTATTTGGTTATGGCTAAGGTCAACCTTCTTCAGATTCGTGAGTTCGACTAAAGGACTGACATCTGAGATCAAGTTAGAGCCGAGGTAAAGCGTTCTCAGATTCGTTAATCCAGAAAGAGGGCGTATATCCGTTATGTTTTGGATTCTGAGGTTAAGCTGAGTGCGGCTTGACAGATTATGATCGGCTTGTTCACAATTATTTGTGCCTGCCTTGTTTAACAGTACCGCCACTGTTTTTTTCGCTTCATCGGACAAACTCTCTTGTTGAAGACACCATTGTTTAAACGAACGACGTTGACTGGATAAGGCAGCTTGAGTAACACCTAATTTACAGTTACCGAGTATCCACAAAGCCATTATTAGGGCAATTGCGCTAATTTTTTTCATCATTAATTAAAACTTAATTAGACTCCACCAGGGACGATATCCAGACAGCCTTCGATATAATCGACTTCGGGACGTTTCCCGATAATAATTTGAGTTACCTTAGTTCCATCTGTGGCAAACTTAAGGCGTAAATTCTGGTCTCTTTGGCTTTGGGGAACAAATGTCAGGAAATGACCCTGTTCGGAATTGGGTAAAGGATTCACTTGAAGCCGTTCCCCATAAAGAGATTTAACCTGGTTTTCTGTATCGCCAACCCTTGCTCCACTGACTGTTGTCGGGCGAGAGTCTTGAATATCAATTCGGGCAATACGTCCGTTCCTGACCATAAAATTAGCATTAAGTCCTTCGGACAGTTGAGTGGGCTTATAGTAACTACAAACCGGATTAGGGTTTGAGCTAACAGGAATTAAATCAAATCCTGCCGCTTGTGATGCCTGGTCAACAGTCATGCCTATATTTACAGGTCCAAAACCATTAATCGCAATTTGAGAGAGAGGAGTTAGCTTCACGGGAGTCGAGCCTTTTCCTAGACAAAGGTTATCCCCACTTTCATCACCCAAACAGTTTCCATTTTTGTCAAGTATTATTACATGACTAACCGTAGAAAATTGTTTAAGCGTTTTCTCAATGGCAGTTGTGGTTCGCACTGAATCTGCAATACCGTCGTGAATCATGTTTCGGCAGAATTGCAATTGAGCCACGCCATTATTGATCGAAATTGTAAAGTCTTGACCACAGTTAGACTCTCCAGTTAGAGAGGGAACGGTAGCAAGTCCCTGCTGTTTCTCTGAGGAGGTAGGACCAGCGAGAAGTTGGGCGATCGCAAATTGGGCAACTCCTTGACTAGATGAGGTTCGCCAAACGGATTTGACGTTGGTGGGATCTTGCGATCGCGCGATCGGAAAAAAGACTTGAACTCGACGTTGGACACGAGATTCCGTCCTGTCTGGGGATTGAGTTTCTGCTGAATTGGGTGTCGGGGATTCAGGTTGGGATAACTCGGTTTCGGATAAGTCAGATTCAGGTGGGGAGATTGGAGTTGAAACGTTACTCTGATTGGCAGGTTGTCCGCAAGCACTGAGTCCTACTAGAGAAATGAGTAACCATCCTAGTAAAGCAGAATAAGCTGGCTGTATTTTTTGAAATTTAGCTAAATATTGGCTGATTTTGCCTAAAAAATAAGTCATATTACCTAGAGATAATCAGCTAATGTAGAAAACTCAACTTTCTCATTGGAATAGCTTACTGTAGCAAGATTTAGCAGCACCTAACTTCCTCCATCCCGTTCCCCCAATCGGGTGAGGCTTATCCACTCTTTAATACTGTTTCCAACCTACTTAGGGTTACGTTAGTGCTTCAAAACCTGCCACCACATCTAGAAGTTCTAATTATGGACAAAGGAAAAAATGACTAGATTAACTATAAATTACTGATAAATATCATCGCTGACGCCTGATTCATTGTTGCCACTCTTGACACCGCCTGACGCCAATTTTGTTGGTCTTGCTTCCGGGTTTCTAACTCCTTAAATTCTAACCAAACCTTTGCCCGAATATCCTCATCACTCAGGAAAATTTCCCACTCTCGCTTCATGTCTCTGGCATAAATAACCAAATCGATAAATTCCTGCACCATATAATAACGAGCTTGACTGGGTGCTGTTAGCCAACTATTTAATGTTTCCTGACAAGCCGTCACTGCTTGCTCATGCAGTTTTTCTAGATTTCTGAGTACCTCTGAAGCATTGGACGGATCAGGTAAAATTCCGAACACCTCCGCCAGACTTAAATCAATATCTGATTGCAGGATCTCATCAAGCTGTTTGCGAATTAAATGTAATAGAACACTTCCGTAAGAAAACTCGAATTCCCAAAGCGTTCTAAAGCCTAACTCTAATTGGTTTCCCCGTTGTCCTAGTAAATCCGCCATGTCTTTGAGAAACTCAGCCCCTCTGGTTGAGGTTAATTCGCCCAATTTACCTTGATCGACTAACACATCAGTCACTAACGACTTTACTTTATCAATCGATAGTCTCAATCCTTGATCAACTTGTAAAAAATGCCGCGATAAATGAATTCGCAGTTCCCGAATGTAGACGCGGTAGATAGCCTGATAGGATTCTTTAAACTCAAACTCACAACTGCGACTGATAATCTCTTGATCTGTCTCTGGAATTCCTTTATCGGTTTGACAGTTTTTCAACGCGGCTTGCACCGCTATCTGAAAGTCTGGATCAATGGCTTCAGATTGCTCTTTCAGTTGATTTCTCAGTTCTAAAAGTCCTTGGATGAGTTCCTGAGACAGTTGCTCAAATAATCGTCTAAATTGGCGAGATTCTCCTGTATTATATCCCAAAGCTTGATTTGATTGTTCCAGGGCTTGGTGAATCTGCTGATGCAATTGTTGCAGGTTACTTTGGCAACGACTCGCGTATCGTTGATCCAAGTCTTGAATATTTACCATGAGATAGTCTAAAACATGATCAAAGACTCGGTTCGCATCATCTGGATCAGAACAATCTGCTATTTCAGTTTGTACAACCTGAATCGTATCAATATTTTGTTTAAGACGTTGACAGGCTCTAAGATTCTCGGTTCTGCGACTATAATTTAAAACCATAAATGACCGTTTTTCTAGATCATTTAGCGCTTGTGCTGCTTTATCATATAACTGAGTATCTAGGCGTTGCCATTGATAACGCTGTGGATCAGGTCGTTTAATAAATAAAACCACATCCACTTCATTACCCAAGGTTTCTAACATTAGCGTTTCATCGCCTAACTTGGAGTCGCCTAAACCGGGAACATCTACTAAAGCAATATTGCCCACATCCGGATTTTGAAACGGACAAACGATCTTAACTTCTTTTACTGCCAAGTGTTTAAATGTGGTTAAATGATTATGCTGAGTACCATCCCGTTTTTGCATCACGTAATCGGTAATTTCTGCCGCCTGAATTTTTAGCGATCGCGGATTTCCAGACTGAAGCAAGGATCGATAGTGACGGAGGTTTTGATGATAATCGTAGCAGAGGCGTTTGTACATTTCTTCATGACTGGCTCCGGCTACGCCTTGTTCAGGAAATACATGGTTGGCGAACTCATCTAAGCTATAGGGTTTTTCCGTCAAACCCAGTTCCTCGTAATAGGGATAAATAACTTCATTTAAAAAGGATGATTCCGAATGCAGCGTAACTTCAACGTGAACAGAGGGATTGGGTTTAGGTAAAACCATCTGCTCTTGAATACCATATAAACTGGAGCTTACGCCATTAAATTGTGTCGTATTTTCCCTGGCGTTATTGTGAGCATAAGAGTCCTCTTGCCGATTTTCAATTTTGCTGCGAACTGCCGTGCAAGCACCTCCTTCGAGTGCCGGAATTTCATTATCTGTCAGTCCACTTAAGGTTTTTAGTAATGTGCTTTTCCCCTGTCCCATTAATCCGACAACACCAATATTTAAGGTGGGACGTGAGAATCGTTTTTGCAGACTGTTCAGATGCTCAGATTCAACTTGAAGCTGTTGCAACAAGTAAGAGAGATGGATGGTATTGAATTGCTCGCGAATTTCACTCTCACCGAACGATACATCCAGCCGTTGGCGATACCGCTCTAATTCGCGTAGGGCTGTGACAAGTTCCGCGAGATGGCTTTCTACCTGTTGTATGTTTTGGACTAGGGGTTGGCGCTGTTGGATGATTTGGTTAATCCGTTGCGCTCTTGTCTGGGGGGGTTGGCTGGTATTCATAAAACCAGAAATGTTGTTGATTAAACCCTTAGATTACTCCAAAGTGGAATGGCACTGAAAAGCGTGCATTTCAAGATCGCCTTCACCCTTGATATATCGTAAGGTGGATATTGCCCACCCAGCCTAGGTTAAATGAGTATCATTCCAGCTATAATGATTGAAATTGCCCAGGATTTCGCAATTCTTGATAAATGCTGAACGGCTTACCCAAATCTGGATAGGTAATGCCCAATAGCATAGCGCTAATCAATTTAACTCTTAATGAACCGTTATGTCATCACCTGATCTGGAGGGATTCGTTTTAAGTCAACAATACCAACTTAAAGCGACGTTACAAAGTCTTCAGTTGACCTGTCAAGTGATTCAAGATTATTACCCCGATAGTCAACTGTGGCAACACAACCGATCGCAAGTTCAGCAGATGCTACAGTTTCTGGAAAATGCGATTGAGGTATATATCCAAGACTTTTCACCCGATCCAGAAAAACGCATTCAGTTTTGGGAAGGCTGTTCCTTGGGCAAATCTCATAATCGCATTCTCCACCGTTCCCAACCCCCCAAACCATTAGTAGAAGTACTCAAAGGAAATGGTGATCCGCGAAATCCCTTGCATCAGGGCTTGTTGGTAGGTTATCGCTTTGCTACACTCAAACGTTTCCTCTCTCGTTTTGAACTACCCAAAGATATGGACAGTGATTTAGCGGCGGCTACCTTTGGATAATCACCTGGAATCTTTCAACAATAAATAATACAGGTTTCCATTCCCGCCAATGACGCCAGCGCGATCGCCTGCCAAAACTCCTGTCCCCATAAAGATATCCACTCGTCCGGGTCCTTTGATCGCACTCCCGGTATCTTGATCCAGAACATAGCGACTCACCCAACGAGATTCGAGTTGCCCTTGGGCGTTAGGATAAGGGATGCGAGTTTGAATTAATGCTAATGCGCCTGGAGGCATTAAGGATTTATCTGTGGCAATGGATCGTTCAGCTGTTACAGGTACACTTAGGCTTCCGGTAGCGGGTGCGCCATTGGTTTCCCGGAAGAAGACAAAACTTTGATTCCGAGGTAAATATTGATCCAGTTCACTGGGAAATTGACGGAAATAATCCATTAACACGGGTAAGGTTAACCCTTCCAGAGGCAATTTGCCATCTTTGACTAATTCTCGCCCCACACTGGTATAAGGGTAATCTGTTTTCCCCGCATAGCCAACCGTCATCACACTCCCATCAGGCAATTGCAACCTAGCAGAACCCTGAACATGAATCAAAAATGCCTGGAGGCGATCGCGCAACCAGACGAGTTCTAACCCATTCAGGGGACTATTTTCACCAAACCCATCCACGCCTTCTAAATCAGCACGAGTTGGGTGAGGGGTTTTCCAGTTATTAAAGTTTGTCGGTAAACGGTACAGGGGATAGCGATACTCGGCGCTAGGGGTGCGACTGGCAGCATAAATCGGTTCAAAGTACCCCGTAAACAAAACCGATCCCTGATCATCATGTCCCACCGACTGATAAATCTCAAACTCGCGATTTACCGCCGCTTGCAGTTCCTCTGGGGAACTGGAGGTGAGCAGAAGTTGACGAAATCGCACCAGGGAACGGCGTACTCGTTCCAGAGTGATCCCTGGGATGGGATAGTTTTGGTAAGTCGCCCCTGCAGTCGGCGTCGCTAAATAGCGTAGGCTATGGTCAATAGACTTAAGTAAAGCTTGGCGATCGCCTGGTTGTTCAGGAGTCCCCCAGAGTTGCTCATCGAAGCCGAGGGAGTCCAGTGTCACCTCTTCAGTATCAGGGTTTATTGGCTCTAGAGGTACATCGGGAACAGCCAAACTGCTGCCACCAAACAACAGTATTCCTAAACTTAGAGATAGACTCGTCAGTTGTTTTCTCATGCTGGTCAAAACTGTGACGTCGGATTATCAATCATTAGCCATTGGATTTTGTACCAATGACCAATGACAAAGACTTCATTCTAAAATCGCTCGACGCTACCCCCGAAGATGGGTTCCACCCGAATCGCTAAAACGCTGGAGGGGCGCACCACCATATATTCGCCCTGAATATTTTTAATCGGGACGTTGATAAAGTCCTTAGACTCAGATTTGGGTACGAGTTCACCACTGTACCATTTCTGAAACTCTTGAATCGTGGTAAAACGCACCTCTTCCCGGTGACCGCCAGCCATAAGAATGTGAACGGCAAACTCATCTGGAGTTCTAGGCATAAAATTTTCTCCTCAATCCATCCCAATTATTATCTGTGACCATGAGGGATAAATCACGTCCATAAATTAAACCGTTGCAGTAATGTTTCTAGTACCACAGGTAAGGTCTTTTGTAAATCCTCAGGGCGGCGAAATAAGAGCTGCTGATGCTGGGGAACCTCAAAGGGAAACTGTCCCGGTAAATCGGGGCGTTCCATCTGTACCAGTAAAATTTGTTCTCGGCGCTTGCTGGTGAGGGCGTAACCGATTTCGACACAGACTTGGGGATTGGGGATCATTAGAGGGGTCTGTTCTCGGTCTAATTTCGCGATCGCGGTACCATCGGCGACAAACAGCAAACTCTTACGGATGTGACGCATCTGGGTACTACTGAGGCGCATCGGTTCACCCGCAGGGCGACGAGACTGTTCTAGGGTTAGAGGAATACGCGATCGCTGATTAAAGCTTTCTAGGGTGTCATTGAGGCTATCTCGTAGGGCTTCACTGGCACGAGAGCATTCAGTTTGATGACTCAAAAAGATAATCGGATCGAGTTGCGCCATCACCTCTTGCTTGGTAAAGTAAATCTCGTGAGAGATCAAATCGATATTAGAAATGGCATAGCCACCACTACCTTCGACGTAAAACTCCACCGTTTCCCCATCCAGGTAGCGTCCAAACCATTCCGATTCTTTGACATCCTGACTATCGTCTAAGAAGTCAGCCCTTAACCCTGATTTGAGCAAGCTGTTTTTGCTTAACCGCAAATCGTGAGGGCGTTTCTCCAGTTCTCTAATCGGTTCGTAGTCCTGGAGATACCAGGCTTTCAGAGCAATGATTGCCATGCTGTGTGATCAAGGATTCCGCAGCTAACGTTAAAATTCCCAGTCTTGGAATTTTAGCAGTAAGCGGAAATATCTTCACCACATTCATCTGCCAAATAGCACAACGCCCGGAAGCGTAACCCCACGACTTCCTCATAAAAGGGATTCAGCTTACACAAGGGGGGAATGTGAAACAGGGTATGTCCAAAGAGGTTAATATCGCGCTCGAAGGGACATTGGGCGGGGATCAGATGACAGATCAAGTGTGCCAGTTGGGGATTATGGACTTCAATCCCATCAATCCACCGTTTAATGGGTTTGAGTAAATCGAACCGTTTTTTCGGTTGGGGAGGTTGGGTTGGGGTTGAGGACGGCTGTTTTGGCTCTATCCAAAACCATTTCGTAAGAATTGGGTTCTTCGTTGTAAAATCAGATACACTCATAAATCTGTTCCTGTACTATCAACAAACCAACTAAACCACTTGTTATCCACCTACAACTACTCTGGCATTTACACCGGATGAATGTCCGTAAAGGTTTAGTGAAGTTTCAGCGTGAATTTTGCACGTTCTGTAAACTTCTTCACGAGCAAAAGAAGCGTGGATTCAAGCTGTTTCGGTTCTGTTGGTGATCCCCCAGATATTAAGAAAACTGGGTTATATAGGCTGCTCTAATCAAGGAGCAGCGCATCTTAAAAGTAGGATTTATACAACGTGACTGGATTGTCAGTCAATAGACTAAGACAATTGATAAAAAAGCTGATAATTGTTGCTTGATCCCCATTATTAAAGCTAGAGTGCTGAGTTTCATGTTGCCAGAGGCTGAACTTGGGGGCATCAGTAATCTAACTGAAGTTCAGTTCACTTGCAGTAGCAGTGTCCGTGACAGCACTTATAAGGATAACTCATTAAGGTGATTAAGTTAACTGATATATGAGGAAGCGATCGCAAAATCTTCGGGATGGCTCTGGTTGCGGCGATTCATCGGTAGTCAGTCATCTGCGATCGGCAAAGGAATGCGATCGCCCCAGCGACTTTTTGCATAAATCTGAAATCGAGAGGCAATAAGCACGATGGCTACACAGACTACAATACTTTAGATCGCCGAAATCTTTGATCTTACGTAGGGTGGGCATTGCCCACCAGCCTTAATTCAATTGATCAACCCTGAAATTCACTACAGATATTACCTCTCTGGCGGGACTTACAAATCTGAACTTGCTCATCCAGGTATCTCAATTCCTTCGGATAGCTTTCCTAACGCATAGCCAATTTGTCCCGTCAATCCGTCCGATATCTGCAGATTTTGAGACTATGCCGAAACCGTGGTATTTTGACTATCAATAGCCAGTACGATAAAAATTATGTGAATTAATAAAGTCAACAATCAATAATGTTCTGTAACAGCTTGATCGATGCAAGCTTTTAACTTTTCATGAAGCACATAAATATAAGGTTCTTGGAAAAGAAAATTATGATATCCAGGAACTTCGTAAACATCTAGTCCTCCACCTGCAATTTTTTCTAGTTGTGCCGATTGTCTCAACCATAACTCACTACACAAAAACAAGGTTATTTTACCCGAATAAACTTGAGGAATATAATTCCAATGGGCATTATAAAAAGCATCTATTAGTTTACGGTTTTTTGCCTGATTCTGCAGATCTAAACTCAGGAAATTTGATTGTGATTTAAGTTTTATTTGCCAATATATTTCGATTATTTTTTTTACTTTTAAGTTAACATTTGCTTTGATTTTTTTAAGCAAATAGTCAAACCCAAATTTACGGAAATTATACCAATAGAAATACAATCCTAACTGACGGGGTTGCCAAATCGTGTCAATAAACGCGAGTAATGCGACTTTCTGCCCTTGTGCCGAGAGTTGTTGTGCCATTTCAAAGGCTATAGTGGAATCCGCACAGTAGGCGGCGATTAGATAAGGTCCTTGAGGCTGGATTTGACGCATATCGCGAACAAATTGCTTGGCAATATCTTGAATGCGTAGAGACGATAATTTTTGCTCATCTATATCCTCAAGTCCGAAAATACTCAATCCGTAAATGGGTTGTTCATTCCCAAAATAAGTGCTGAGTTTTCTCGCCGCACTAGGCGAATTTGCAAAAAACAAGGGGGGCTTTAATCCATGGGGTTGAATTGGAACTATAGAGGATTTGGCACTTATATCTTTTTGAGAACGTAAAGAATTTGCAATTTCCTCAATAGTCGCCAGTTGAAACAGAGTAACCAAGGGAATATCTGTGCCAATTATTTTTTTAATTTGATTAACAAGCTGCACCGCCAGTAAGGAATGTCCGCCTAGCTCAAAGAAGTTGTCCCGAATGCTAATTGGCTGAACCCCTAAAACATTTTGCCAAATTTGAGTCAGCTTTATTTCTACGTCGTCTCTGGGAGACACAAACGTTTCCGTTAATTCTAGTCTGGTTTGCTCCGGTTTAGGTAAAGCACGACGGTCAACTTTGCCATTGGGAGTGAGGGGAAAAGCATCCAACTGGACAAAAGCTGATGGCACCATATAATCCGGGAGCTTTGTCTTGAGGAATGAGCGTAATTCAGCGGTAATTGATTGTTCGGAATTAGAGACACAATAGGCAACTAGACGTTTATTCCCCGGTTGGTCTTCTGTGACAATAACTACAGTATCCTTGACTTGCGGATATTGACTTAATACCGCTTCAATTTCCCCCAGTTCAATCCGAAACCCTCGCAGCTTAATTTGATTATCAACCCGACCCACAAATTCGATAGTGCCATCGGCTCGATACCGCGCCAAGTCTCCGGTTTTGTACAAACGAGCATTGGGTTGATTGCTAAAGGGATTGGCAATAAATTTCTCCCCTGTTAATTCGGGGCGATTCAAATAACCTCTAGCTAATCCATCACCACCAATGTAGAGTTCCCCGATAACACCGATGGGAACGGGTTGCCAATAAGCATCGAGAAGATAAACTTGGGTATTACTTATCGGACGACCGATGGAGATTGATAATTCAGTTCCTGGAAGCTGTTTGGGCAAAGAATAGCAACAAGTAAAGGTCGTGTTTTCCGTCGGACCATATCCATTAATAATCTGAGTTGATGGCAAAGCCGCCAGTGCTTTTTTAACCGGGTTAACTGAAAGGGCTTCTCCGCCCGTGAGTAATTGTGGGACTCCCGATAACGCCTCGGCATCTTCAGCCACAATCCCATTAAATAATGCCGATGTTAGCCATAAGGTTGTGATGTTGTGGGTTTGAATGACCTGTTTCAATGTCTGAGCTGTTGGCACAGTTTCGGGAAATAGAACGCACCTGGCACCATGTAACAACGCTCCCCAAATCTCAAAGGTAGCCGCATCAAAAGAAATGGGTGCCATTTGTAACAATCGTTGTTTGCCATCAAGGTGGACATAATCGATGCCAAACAGTAGACGAATCACCCCTCGGTGCAGCACTTCTACGCCTTTGGGTTTACCTGTGGAGCCAGAAGTATAGTTAATGTAGGCTAAGTTATCAGAGGTGACATCAGTTAGTGGATTGTCTGGGCTTTGTTGGGCAATGATTTGCCACTGTGAATCTAAACAAATCAGTTGGGTATGGTTAACTGGAAGTTCTTGAGTTAAACTCTCCTGAGTCAGTAAAACCTGAACCTGAGCATCTTCAAGCATATAGGTGATACGCTCAGTCGGATAAGTTGGGTCAATTGGTACATAAGCTCCTCCCACCTTCAGGATACCCAATAGTCCAACAATCATGTCTAGGGAACGCTCAACACAAATCCCGACTAAGTATTCGGGTTTTACACCTAATTGTTGTAGATAATGTGCCAACTGATTAGCCCGATTATTCAACTCTCGATAGGTAAGATGTTGTTCATTAAATACTACGGCTACAGCCTCTGGCGTTTTCTCGACTTGCTGCTCAAATAACTGATGAATACACTTGTCTTTTGGATAATCGGTTTGAGTATTATTCCATTCCACTAATAACTGATGCCGTTGAGCTTCGGTTAATATCGGTAACTGGGAAACCGACTGTTCAGGATGAGCCACAATCCCTGCTAATAGGGTTTGAAACTGTTCACTCATTCGGGTAATCGTTTCCCCAGCAAATAAATCCTGGTTATATTCCCACACCCCGGTTAATCCTTGCTCAGTTTCCCGCATCGACAGGAGCAAATCAAATTTGGCAGTTTCGGTTTCAATCTCTAAGCGAGTCAAGGTAATTTCCGGTAACTCTAAGTTCCCTAGGGGAGCATTCTGTAAGACAAACACCACCTGAAATATTGGGCTATAACTTAAGGAACGTTCCGGTTGAATGGCTTCTACGAGTTTTTCAAAGGGTAAGTCTTGGTGAGCATAACCTTCTAACGCCACCCGCTTCACTTGAGCGAGTAATTCATTAAAGCTGGGATTCTCGTCTAGGTTTATTCGTAAGGCTAAGGTATTGACAAAAAAGCCAATGAGTGACTCTATTTCCTTCCTATTCCGATTGGCAATGGGAGAGCCAATCACGATATCGGATTGGGAACTGTAGCGATAGAGTAAGGTGGCAAATGCTGCCAATAGGGTCATAAATAATGTGGCTTCTGTTTTTTGGCTCAGGCTTTTTAGCTGCTGGGTTAACTCCGGATTTAGCTGAAACCGTTGGCGATGTCCCCGAAAGGTTTGTTGAGAGGGTCGGGGGTAGTTCGTGGGCAGTTCTAATAAGGCGGGACTTCCCTGTAATTGCTTTTGCCAATAACTCAGTTGATTGTCTAAAACCTCTCCACTTAACCATTGTCGTTGCCAGATGGCAAAGTCAGCATATTGGATGGGAAGTGGGGTTAAGGGGTTGGATTTTCCGGTACAAAAGGCTTGATATAAACTGGATAATTCTCGAATCAATATCCCCATTGACCAGCCATCGGAGATGATGTGGTGTAGGGTTAAGATTAAGATATGAGATTGGGGATTTAAGCACAGGAGTTTGACTCTGAATAAGGGGGCTTTGATTAAGTCAAAGGGGGTTTGCGCTTCTTGTTGAATTAGCTGCTGAACTTGGGTGGATTCTGGGTTTATCTGTTGGTCTTCTACGTCAATAATCGATAAGCTGAAGTGGATATGAGGCTCGATAATTTGCATGGGAGCCTCATTCACCAGTTGGAAACGGGTTCGCAGGGTTTCGTGACGTTGAATTATTTGTTGTACGCTTTGTTCGAGGGCGTTGCGGTTGAGTTGTCCAGTTAGGTGTAAGGCGTAGGGTATATTATAGACGGCACTTTCCTTTTCAAACTGGTCAATAAACCACAATCGCTGTTGGGCAAAGGATAGGGGAATCTCTTTATCTCTGGTTACGGGTTGAATTGGGGTGGGAATGCTGGGATGAACTTGTTCCAGAAATGTGAGAAGTTCTGGTTTGCGCGATCGCATCTGTGCCAATATGTCAGGCGTGATGGTTCCCTGAGGCGCACTGTAGCGTAAACGATCGCCATCAAGCCATAGTTTAATCTGACGATGGCGCAGTTCGGATACAAAGTCTTTAATCGGTTTCATAGTTCTCCTTGTTCGTCATCGCTGATGGCGATGATGTTGAATTATCCTATAAAGTTATCTCCATACCCCTAATTACAAGGCTTGAGCAGCAAGGATTTTAGGCATTTTTATTAATGGGACTTGACGTAACCTGTTCTAAGTATATAACATTGATAATAATAAGACAAATATTTTACCTGTAACTTTAACTTTTACAGTTCAGTCCGAAACCAGTTAGAGAAAGCATGATGGACTTGAAAAATTGTCAAGTCTAGGAGAGAAACTGGAGAACGTGCAGGACGGAAGAGGTTTTCAGCCTCTTTATGGGTGAAAAACTATATAATTAAAACGAGTAAGTGTGATTATTTTAAATGAGATTTAAAAATAAGATAGCGGTGATTACGGGAGCGTCTTCAGGGATTGGCAAAGCGACAGCAACGTTGCTAGCAAAAGAGGGATCAACCGTAGTTTTGAATGCCCGAAAAGAAGAACAGCTAGAAGCCGTTGCAGCGGAAATTGCTCGGAACTATACATCGCCTTTGGTAATTCGGGGAGATATTTGTGAGGCTCTAACCCTGGATCGGTTGGTGCAAAAGCCTCTAGAACAGTTTGGACGCATTGATATTTGGATTAATAATGCAGGAGGGGGGGCACCAGCGAAACCCCTGGAGCAGATTACGATGACAGAATGGAATGAGATATTAAACCGCAATCTAAGTTCAGTGTTCCGTTGCTGTCAGAAAGTAGCTACCGTGTTTAAACAACAGCAATATGGGCGGATTGTAAATGTATCTTCCTTGGCTGGGCGAGATAAATCTCTGTTGGCAGGAGTAGATTATTCAGCAAGTAAAGCCGGTTTGATTGGGATGACTCGGCATTTAGCCGCACTTCTGGCGTCGGATAATATCACGGTAAATACAGTTGCCCCAGGTGCAACATTAACTGAACGCATTGCTCAGAGGTGGTCAACCTTATCCCCTGAAGCGCAACAGAAAATCATCGATACTATTCCTCTCGGGCGACTGGGTAAACCCGAAGACATTGCGCCCGCGATCGCGTTTCTCGCCTCAGACGAAGCCTCTTATATTACGGGTGCCGTGATTGATGTGAATGGAGGATGCTTTATGTCATGATTTATACCAATAGCGACTACCTTGTTGATCAGCTTACTCAAAATCAAACTCAATTCGTTTTTACAATCCCTGGAAAATTGATTGATCCGTTGTTTGAGAGCGTCGTTAATTCATCCCAAATTCAGCCCATTATCGCCAATCATGAATTGGGTGCAGGCTTTATGGCAGATGGCTATGCGCGTGCTGCTCAAAACCGGGGAGTTTGCCTATGTATCGGTGCGCCTGGTGCTAGCAATTTACTCACGGCGGCGATTACGGCTCGTCTTGATCGCAGTTCAGTATTGTTCATTGTTGGTAGTATTTCAGTTGCACAAGAGGGTTTCGGGGCATTTCAAGATGGAGGGATGCAAGGAACCAGAGATTATGAGCTTTTTCAACGCGCCGTGGACTATGCGGCGAAAGTGACTCAACCTGAACGATTCGATGAGTATTTAAAACAAGCCCTAACCGCTACGGCTTTTGAGTTACGTTGCCCAGCTTTTCTTTCTATCCCCCTTGATGTTCAGCAAGCCGTTTATTCCCCAAAAAAACCGATGGCTGAGTCGAATCCGGCGCTCCCGATACTGCCAAAGCCGTCAGACATCAATTGGACTAACCTTTGCCAATTTTTAAATCACAATCAGAACATTCTCTTGCTCGTGGGTCAACTTGCCTCTACTCAAGAAGCGCAATGGCTGCTTGCCTTAGCCGAAAAATTCTGCTTACCCGTAGCAATTGTTGCTTCGGCTAAAGGCATTATGCCAGAACACCACCCGCTTTGCTTAGGAACGTTTGGTTTCAGTGGCAATCAACGGGCAACTCACGCTTTAGCTCGTGATGATATTGATGCTATTGTGCTAATTGGTGTAAATCTGAGCGAGCCAGATTGTCTGGGCTGGACTCCTCAAAACTATTTAGAAGAGCGTTTATTTTTAATTAACCAAAACCCTCTCCAACGATTTACCCTAAGCTGTGAACGCCAATTACTGATTTCCAATTACAGTGCATTCTTACAAAACTTTTTTGAATTAGATCATCAGCAGTTAGCCGGATTGTGGCACTCAAAACCATTACGTCAACAATGGCTTCAGTCATTACAAGCGGTAGCGTGGAACCCGAATCTAGGTAGCGAAGGGTTTGACTTGGCGATTCCCCTTGAGCCGTTGTTAAACACGTTAAATCAGCAACTCCCTGATGATACCCTGCTCTGTGTTGATGCTGGTGTAGCTAGAAGAGTGGCAGGGTATGCGTGGCGATGTAAGATACCCTTTTCCTTTTTTTCAGCCCATAGTACCGCACCAATGGGCTGGGCGATCGCGGCGGGAGTGGGGGTGCAACTTGCCCATCCGGAAAAAACAGTATTAGTTGTCACCGGAGACGGTTCAATGCGAATGCACGGATTTGAAATTGCCACCGCTGCCCGCTATCAATTACCCATTATCTATGTGGTTTGCAATAATCAGGCTTACGGTAGTGTTTATGCCCGTTATGCTCCGCAATCTGCCGCTAGTCAACACACCAAACTTCCTCCAATCAACTGGGTTCAGTTGGCTCAGTCTCTAGGAGTAGCAGGAACAAAAGTTTCTACCTTGCCAGCTTTGAAGTTAGCGATTGAGCAAGCCCTATCCCGTCGTCAGCCCTTTGTCATTGAAGCGATTACCCCGATTATTCAACCCCTCTATCCCTAAACCAGAACCTATCACTAGAAAAGCATTAGCGATGAATGATCAACCGACGACACTTTGGCAAATTCTGAAAGCGCAAGCCGCAATTTACCCCGAACACCTGGCACTGAGTTCTTTAGCATCACCTCCTTTAACCTATCAGCATCTTTGGGAATTAGTTGATCAAACACAACGCCAATTGAGGCAATGGGGGATCTGCCGAGAACAGCGCGTGGTAATGGTTGCACCTGCCAATAGTGCGGTTACTCTCAGCCTGAGTTTCGCCATTGCGTCGAGTGCCATTTGTATCCCCCTCAACCCCAACTTCACCCAATCCGAATTTCTGACCTATCTCCAGCAACTACACCCCCAAGCCCTTGTCATTGTTTCTAACTGTGCTGACGCCGCCGCTAAAGCCGCCGTACAACTCGATCTACCCATTATCCTGGCAACTCCTCTCCCCAACCGCACTGGCTGGTTTCAGCTTCAAGAAACAACAGAAATTAAAACTCAGTCTGTATTGTCTCCTCCCTCTCCAGAGGATATTGCCTTTGTGTTTCAAACCTCTGGCTCAACAGCACAACCAAAGTTCGTGCCAGTGACTCACAAAGGACTCTGCTACTCTAGCTCTAACGTTAAAGATTGTCTTCAATTGGGGACAGATGATATTTGCCTCAACGTTTTGCCGTTGTTCCATGTTCATGGATTAGTCACCAATGGGGTTGTCCCCCTCATCGCAGGTAACCTGATTTGCCTTTATGGAAACTTTGAAGCGAGTGTGTTTTGGCAGTGGCTAAACCAATCACAAGCAACTTGGTTTTCTGTCCCACCCACCATCCATCAAGCCATTTTACAAGCCGCCCCCAAAATTACCCCAAAACTCCCTTTGCAGTTCATTCGCTCCGGTTCCGCCGCCTTATCTCCTCACGTCAAAAAAGAGTTAACAGAACTCTTGAATGTGCCTTTTTTAGAAGCCTATGGCATGAGCGAAGCTTTAACCATTACCAATACACCCCTTCCTCCCTCGGTTGATAAACCTGGCTCTGTGGGAAAAGTGGTGAATGGAAACGTTGCCATTATTAACGAATCGGGTGAACCTTTACCGCCCCAACAAGTCGGTGAAATTGCTGTACGGGGAAACCATGTCACCCCAGGCTATCTTGATAATCTCGAAGCCAATCCAACCGCTTTTATCAACGGTTGGTTTCGTACAGGAGATATCGGATATTTAGACGCGGAAGGGGATCTATTTTTAGTGGGACGCTCAAAGGAAATGATTAACCGAGGTGGAGAGAAGATTTCTCCCCAAGAGGTTGATGCTGTTTTATTGAAACATCCACAAGTGCTTGAAGTGGCAACTTTTGGTATTTCTCACCCCTCCTTGGGAGAAGATATTGCGGCGGCGGTTGTTTTGAAAGAGAATGACGTATCACTTCAGCACCTGCGCGATTATCTTTTTGACCATTTAGCACCTTACAAAATTCCTAGTCAGATCCTCATCGTCGAATCAATCCCCAGAGGAACGACAGGCAAAATTATACGGCAAGAATTAGCTGCTTACTTTTCTGATAAACTGACTCCGATTTATGCGACGCCACGCACTGAGACAGAAGTGAAAATTGCCCAAATTTGCTCAGAAGTCTTGGGGATAGAGACTATCGGATTGGATGATAATTTTTTTGCCTTAGGCGGACATTCACTCTTAGCCACTCAGGTGATTTCACGCCTACGTCAAGCCTTTGGCATAGAACTCTCGTTTCTAAGTTTTTTCGCTACGCCTACGGTAGCCGGATTGAGTCAGGAAATTGAGAAATCCTATGGGGTTAAAGAGGATTACGAGGAGGGAGAGATATGACTGACTCACACAGTTACAGGGATCAGGGATTCAGTTGTGGGGTAATAGCGAACATTAGTACTATGTCATAGTTCTCCTTGTTCGTCATCGCTGATGGCGTTCTGATCCTTAGATGCAAAGGGTTGTATGACCCAACGAATTGTTTCAATGCGTTCGGCTAATTCAGCTACTGTCGGCGCTTCAAACAAAGCACGCAACGGTAACTCTACATTGAAAGCTTGGCGGATACGGGAAATCACCTGAGTGGCTAATAAAGAATGTCCTCCCAACTCAAAAAAGTTGTGATTAATTCCCACGTTATCAATTCCTAGAACCGATGACCAGATAGCCGCTAATTGCGCCTCTGTCGAGTTACGGGGTGGGATAAACTTATTGGATAGTGTATCTTCTATCTCAGATTTAGGTAAAGCGCGACGGTCAACTTTGCCATTGGACGTTAGGGGTAACGCCTCCAATTTAACAAAAGCTGATGGAATCATATAATCCGGTAGCTTAGATTTGAGGAACGAGCGTAATTCATCGGTAATCGATTGTTCTGAGTTAGAGGTGAAATAAGCAACCAAACGTTTATGACCGAGTTGGTCTTTTCTGACAATGACAACGGCGTATTGCACTGAAATGTGTTGGGTTAAAACCGCTTCAATTTCTCCCAGCTCAATCCGGAAACCCCGCAGTTTAATTTGATTATCAATCCGACCCATAAATTCAATATTACCATCCGCTCGATACCGCGCTAAATCTCCGGTTTTGTACAAACGGGCATTAGTTTGATAACTAAAAGGATTAGGAATAAATTTCTCCCCTGTTAATTCGGGGCGATTCAGATAACCCCTAGCTAGTCCATCACCGCCGATATAGAGTTCCCCGGTTACACCAATGGGCACCGGTTGAAAATAAGCATCAAGCAGATAAACTTGGGTATTACTTATCGGACGACCGATGGAGATTGATAATTCAGTTCCTGGAAGCTGTTTGGGCAAAGAATAGCAACAAGTAAATGTCGTGTTTTCCGTCGGACCATATCCATTAATAATCTGAGTTGATGGCAAAGCCGCCAGTGCTTTTTTAACTGGTTTAACTGAAAGGGCTTCTCCGCCCGTGAGTAATTGTGGGACTCCCGATAACGCCTCGGCATCTTCAGCCACAATCCCATTAAATAATGCCGATGTTAGCCATAAGGTGGTGATGTTATGGGTGTGAATGACCTCTTTCAATGTCTGAGCCGTTGGCACAGTTTCGGGAAATAGGATGCACCTGGCACCATGTAACAACGCTCCCCAAATCTCAAAGGTAGCCGCATCAAAAGAAATGGGTGCCATTTGTAACAATCGTTGTTGGGCATCTAGGTGGACATAATCGATGCCAAACAGTAGACGAATCACCCCTCGGTGCAGAACTTTTACGCCTTTGGGTTTGCCTGTTGAGCCGGAGGTATAGTTAATGTAAGCTAAGTTATCAGCAGTGACAACAGTCAGAGGATTTTCTGAGCTTTGTTGAGAGATTATCTGCCACTGTGAATCTAAAGGAATGAGTTGAGGATTACCAACGGGAAGTTCTTTGACTAAACTGTCTTGAGTCAACAGCATTCCTACTTGAGCATCTTCGAGCATATAAGCGATACGTTCAGCCGGATCAGTTGGGTCAAAGGGGACATAAGCACCACCGGATTTGAGAATAGCTAATAGTCCGACAATCAGGTCTAGGGAACGCTCAACACAAATCCCGACTAAGTCTTCGGGTTTTACACCTAATGTTTGCAGATAGTGTGCCAATTGATTAGCCCGATTATTTAATTCTCGGTAAGTCAGTTGTTGTTGATTAAATACTAGGGCTACAGCATCCGGTGTTTTCTCGACTTGCTCTTCAAATAACTGATGAATACATTTATCTTTGGGATAATCGGTTTGAGTGTTATTCCACTCCACTAATAACTGATGCCGTTGGGATTCCTTTAAAATGGGTAATCGACTGATTACCTGTACTGGCTGAGTAATGATTCCCTCTAACAAGACTTGAAAATGATTGGCGATGCGTTGGATCGTTGTTTTATTGAATAAGTTTGTGTTGTATTCAAACTGACAAAACAGTCCCTCAGTTTTATCGATAATGTCTAAGGTCAAATCAAAAGCGGCAATGCCGCGATCAAACTGGCAATCAATAAATCTTAAATCCTGTAGTTTGACAATTTTATTCGGAACATTCCTTAACTGAAACAACACCTGAAACAAAGGAGTATGGCTTAAATCTCGTTCAGGTTGCAGTTCCTCTACTAATTTCTCAAAGGGTACATCTTGATTTTTATAGGCGGCTAAAGCCATCTCACGTACCCGACTCAACAGTTCTCGAAACGTAATAGTTCCCTGTATTTGCGTCCGCAAGACTAAGGTATTGATAAACACACCAATCAGTGGTTCTGTTTCCGTGCGATCGCGTCCAGCAATTGGAGTCCCGACAATAACGTCTTTTTGACCCGTGTAGCGATAGAGTAATGTTTGGAAGGCTGCTAACAAGGTCATAAATAATGTTACCCCTTCCCGTTGACTCAATGCCTTAAGTGCATCACTTAGTTGCTTCGGTAACAGTAGAGAATGCCTCGCCCCCTGAAAGGTTTGAATGGCTCCACGGGGTCGATCCGTGGGTAATTCTAGAACAGGTAATTCACCCCCTAGCTGCTGTTTCCAGTAAGCTAGCTGAGACTGTAACCCTTCTCCCTGCCACCGTTGTCGTTGCCATTGAGCAAAATCAGCATATTGAATGGGCAACTCTGGTAAAGGATTGGATTGACCTGTAGAAAACGCTTCATAAAGTGCGACAAGTTCCTGAATCAAAACCCCCATTGACCAAGCATCAAAAATAATATGATGGAGGGTAATTAGTAAGATATGTTCTTCCTGGCTGAGTCGCAATAAAATGGCGTTGATTAAGGGTAATTGAGATAAATTAAAGTGCTGCTGTGCCTCTTGAATTGCCAGACGTTGAACTTCAGCGTCTCGCTGGTTTTGGGGTAAATTGCTTAAGTCTATAATAGGCAATGTTAAGGTCAATGTAGGCATAATTACCTGAGTCGGTTGCCCATTGACTGCCGGAAACCTAGTCCGTAATATGTCGTGGCGACGTACAATTTCGTTGAGACTTTGTTCCAAATCAGAGACATTCAATTGACCCGTTAGGTGAATATTAGAAGGGCGATTGTAGGCAGCATTTCTCGGTTCCAACTGGTCAAGAAACCACATTCTTGCTTGAGAAAAAGACAGGGGTGCTGAGTCGCGATCGCGGAGTTGGGGGATAGACTGTGCAAAAGCCGCCTGGACTGCTTTTTGTTTCAGCCTCTGCTCTAATAATGCCCGTTTCGCTGATGAGAGTTGAGTAATATAGTTGTTAATACTGTTATTTGTCATTTGTCATTGCTCACCAAATTTTGATTCAACAGCGCCGTACATTCCCCTACCCCTATTTTGTTTTTTAGCAAAAACCCATCTTGTTCTCTCAGCCGTTTCATTGTCTCTTCTAGGGCAGTCTGAGCGGCAAATAAACAAGGGGTACTATAATTAACCAGAGACACCCCCGCTTCCTTAAGTTCAGTCAAGCTACAGATGGGTGATTTACCCCCAGCAATTTGGTTAAATACAATCGGCTTATCCAAATGACATTTAAGGGTTTTAATCACCTCTAAACTGGTAATCCCATCTGCCAATATCGCATCAGCTCCCGCCTCGGCGTAGGCTGTAGTCCTTCTAAGAATGTCATCCATATCTGTAGCATCTGTTCGCGCCACCACCACTAAATCTTTTCGGGTTACCAGAACTCGTTTCAACTTCTGCAAAAAATCCGGCAACTCCATTAACAGTTTCCCCTCAAAGTGACCACACCGTCTCGGTCGTTTTTGGTCTTCAATAATTACACCGGAAGCACCAATCGATTCCAACAGAGACACAACATGACAAGCGACTTCAGTATCCACATAGCCGTCATCAATGTCCACAAGAAGGTAATGCTGTGGTAGCACTGTTTTTACCCGTTGGACAAAGGCAACAATATCCGACCAGGCAATAAACCCTATATCGGGCAAACCGTAATAACTGGCAGCAAAACTAAACCCACTAATAAAAATACTGTCATAATACTTCCCCGCAATTGATGCCGAAAAGACATCATAAACTCCCATAAACGGAATAATGTCTCTGGTTTTCATGTCTTGGCGTAATTGATAGCCTAAATGGTTATTCATATTCTGACTCATTTACTCGTACTGATAATGACTTAGTTGAGGTAAGGGTTTGTATTAGGCGCTCCTAAGATTTTTAGCGCCCAAGCGCAACTCTAAACAGGATTTACTGCATCTGATCCAGCAATCGTTGGGCGTCTTCATCAGAGAGGGCGTCAATATCCGCTAACATCTCCGCTAACTCCTCAGACTTCATGGCTTCTGCTTGACATTGGGCAATTTTCACCGCCATGCGAGCAACCGTAGGTTGTTGAAAAAACACCAAGAACGATAACTCAACCTGAAAAGCTTGTCGTACCCGATTGGTAATTTGAGCAGCGAGAATCGAATCGCCACCCAACTGGAAAAAGTTGTCATGAATTCCCACGGATTCCACTCCCAACACCTGAGACCAAATTTGCACTAACTCCGCTTCAATTCCCGTGCACGGGGGAGTATAGTCGGGGCGGGGTGCAATTGGATCAGAAGCAGTAAGTCCCAGTTTTTCTGCCAAACCAATTCGTTGCCGCTTACCCGTCGGTCCTTTGGGAATTTCATCAACAAATAGCACCACACGGGGAACTTTAAACTCCGCCAATCGCTCGGCAGCAAACTCTTTAATGTCTTGCTCAGTTACCGATGCCTTTTCACGCAAAACGACTGCCGCTGCCACATCTTCACCTAACAAGGTATGGGGAGCGGCAAATGTCACCACCTGATCAATAGCTGGATGATCTAGTAACACTTCATCCACTTCGCGGGGGGAAATTTTTTCGCCGCCTCGATTAATAATTTCCTTAATTCGTCCCTTGAGAAATAAATACTGATCTGCATCTAAATAACCCAAATCCCCGGTGCGAAACCAACCATGGGTAAAGGCTTTTTCATTGGCATCGGGATTATTTTCATAGCCTTGCGTTACATTAGCGCCACGAATCACCACTTCTCCAACGGTTTCTAACGGGAGCAAGTTACCCGTTTCATCCATAATCCCTAATTCTGGACCGGCTGCAATACCAACAGAACCTGGTTTTCGGACGTGGGGGGGTAAGGGATTACTTGCCATTTGATGAGAGGCTTCCGTCATCCCATAAGATTCTATCACCGGAGCCTTGAATGCCTCCTCTAACGCTGCCATAATTTGAGGGGGTAAGGGAGCCGAAGAGGAACGAATCAACCGGATGGGACAACGTGCGATGATTTCACGATTCGCTTCAACCCGTGCCAATATCCCTTGGTGCATGGTGGGAACTGCTGAATACCAGGTGGGTTTAAATTCATCCACCCAGGCAAAAAATTGAGGCGCATAAAACCCAGGGCTACAAACCACACTCGCCCCCGCACTCAGGGATGACAACAAAGCTCCAATTAAGCCATGAATATGAAACAGGGGCATAACATTCAAACAGCGATCGCCGGGTTCGAGATTTAGGGCGACACGAATGTTCTGTGCAGAGGTGCAGAGGTTACGGTGAGTCAATGGCACCATTTTGGGACGGGATGTTGTACCGGAGGTATGGAGGACTAAAGCCACATCATCGGGTTGGGCAAATCCCCCCGGATTCAGATTACCCGGTTGACCCCCTGTTAGGCTAAACAGTCCGGCGGCGGCGTCGAGTTGGGGAGACAGTTCTAGAATGGGAATTCCGCGTGCTTGGGCAACCTCTTTGGCGGGTTCAGCGACTCCTGACTGGGTAATCAGGACTTTGGCATTGAGATCCGACAGATAAAAGTCAAATTCCTGGGCGCGATAGGTTGGATTCAGGGGGGCACACGTTGCACCCGAGGCTACCCCTAAAAACGCCATCGCCATTTCCGGACCATTGGCAAGAGCGATCGCCACTCGGTCATTACGACTTATACCCATGGCGTTTAAGGTGGTGACAACTTGCTGCAGATGATGCCAAACCCCCTGATAGGTAAGGGGGATACGCCCAGGTGCAGTTATCGCGATCGCATCAGGATTTTTCTGGGCTTGATTGTTGAATAAACTGGGAATACACGGATTAGCTGAAAGCTCTGAGATATGTTGGTCAAAAGGACTCATTTTTTTTCAACTTTAATCATTGCAGAAGGCTCCAAGAAAAAAGACCCCAAGCTATAAAGGGAATTCTCAAAGCGAATTTAGGAGTACATCGGTACAAAAAAACACAAAGATAACCATATCTTGAGATGTAGAATTTATCACGTATTGGCAAATCTCTGAATTGACTAAGTTTAGAAAAAGTAATCCATTACTTTTTCTCGTTACTGTTAATCCTGCTTCATCAGACTAGCTCTGAGCCGAGTATAATGAAAAGTAGCTATACCTAATTCTTAATAAATCTTTATACATTGGACTTTGGACAAATATAGCAGTTTGCTCTGCTATGCGGTACATTGTCGATCCCCCTAAATCCCCCTTAAAAAGAGGGACTTTGATCTACTGTACTTTATTACATAGGACTTACGCAGTCACACCAGATATACTGATTAAGGTGCGTTACGCTTCGCTAACACACCCTACATATAGACCCTTTGCGTAAGTCCTATTACAGCGCAAAGCGCTGTATAGACCTATATAGGGCTTGCTGCAAACGTCGGAAACCCTTAGATTTCAATGCTTTGAGGAAGCATCCTATCAACATTGTAGAGACGTACCATGGTACGTCTCTACAGTGATTCGCTCAAACCCTTGATATACCGTAGGGTGGGTTTCGACTTCGCTCAACCCACCAGCATACCAGTCAGTACCATTGATCCTAAGAAGCCGCCTGAGCTGCTGTGCGCTGGCGACGACGCCCTACCCGTTTCACTTGGGGTTCCTCAGGATTTTGTAGTAAGAATACTACTAGAGGACGACTTTGCAGTTCGCGGCGAGTTAACCGTTCTAAATCTCCCTCAATTTTCTGTTGCAATCCTGTCCAGTCAACTTCTGGTTGTTTTTTGCCATCCAATGACTTGGCAAAGTCTGTCCACTGCTCACTCAATGTGCGTTCAATCCGCTTAATCACTAACTGCTGGAGTAGGGATTTCTCCACACTAGCCACGACACCCCGCAGGTGAATTTCGGGTTGGGCGAGGAGTTTACCCTCCCAACTTACGGCGGCGGCGACAGTTACTACACCGTCTCCCGCTAACTGCTGACGTTCTTTGAGGACTTCATGATGGACAATACCAGAGCGATCGACTAACTCAATACCGGAGGGAACTTGACCAACAACACTAATGCTATCTTCAGTTAATTCCACCATATCGCCGTTATTGGTAATCACGATATTTTCCGCCGGGATACCCATCTTTTGCGCCATTTTGCCATGTTGGATCAGCATCCGATGTTCCCCGTGAACAGGCATGAAAAACTTGGGTCGGGTTAAGGCGAGCATTAGTTTATGATCTTCTTGAGCGCCATGACCGGAAACGTGAATCCCTTGATGGCGTCCATAGATCACGTTTGCCCCTTGCATCATTAGGCGATCAATGGTATTGACAACCGCGATCGTATTTCCGGGAATGGGGTTCGCGGAAAAGACTACCGTGTCACCCTCTTGAATTTTCAGTTTCCGGTGTTCCCCTTTGGAAATACGGGTAAGAGCAGCTAAAGGTTCACCTTGAGACCCAGTGGTTAAAATTAATACTTTTTCTGGGGGTAAACTATTCGCGGCGTGGAGTGGCTCAAATAAGCTATCGGGACATTTTATATACCCCAGATTACGAGCTTGGGCAATAACATTGAGCATGGAGCGCCCGACAACAGACACTACACGGTTTTGTTTTTGTGCCAGATCTAAGATGAGTTGCACTCGATGAACTGATGAGGCGAATGTGGTGACCAGTATTCGTCCCGGTGCTTGGGAGAAAATACGATCCAGATTGGGATAAACAGACGCTTCAGATGGGGTGTGTCCGGGTACTTCGGCGTTGGTGGAATCGCTGAGGAGACAAAGGACACCTTTTTCCCCGTGTTCGGCTAATCGTTGAAAATCAAAGTATTCACCATCGACCGGGGTATGATCGACTTTGAAGTCTCCGGTGTGGACAACGACGCCAATGGGTGTGTGAATCGCGACGGTAAAACTATCGGCAATAGAGTGAGTGTTGCGGATATATTCGACCATAAAGGACGAGCCAATCCGCACCATGTCGCGAGGACTCACGGAATTTAACTTGGTGCGATCGCTAACTCCAGCTTCCTCCAGTTTGCCTTTCAGCAGCGCCATCGCCAGTCTAGGTCCGTGAATGACGGGAATATCAAATTGCTTCAAGTGATAGGGAAGTCCACCAATATGATCTTCGTGACCATGGGTGACAATCATACCCTTGATTTTATGGCGATTTTCCCGCAAATAGGTCATATCGGGTAGAACGATATTAACCCCGTGCATTTCATCATTGGGAAATCCTAATCCTGCATCCAAGAGAATAATCTCGTCGTTGAACTCGAAAATGCAGGTATTTTTGCCAATTTCATGCAGCCCACCTAAGGGAATAATTTTTAGAGCGGGTGAAGATTTTTTGCTAGTCAATTTGCCTCCTTTGAGAGTTCTATTACTCATTAATTACAACGTTAAACCTGAATTGAAAATTGCCATTTCTTAGAAATATTTTCTGGGCGATAAACTTGTCTTATTTAATCTAGACTA